>JBBSDT010000171.1:0-7213 GCA_038240405.1 Ignavibacteria bacterium | reverse complement strand
AGTGTACTCTGGCAATTTCAGGAAATGAGAAGGAAGTATTAAAGGTAGCTCTCCGGCACGCGGTTGAAGAGCATGGACATAAGAATACACCCGAATTAAGAAAGCAGCTCAAATTAATGTTAAAAGAAGAATCCACTAAAACTACCAAACAATAAATTAAAATTTCCGCGGCAAGCGGAGAAAGGAAAATCAAAATGATAATAGTAAGAGATATATTCCAATTGAAATTCGGAAAAGCGAAGGAAGCAAAAGAACTAATTAAAGCGGGAAGGGAAATAACTTCTAAAGCAGGCTATAAACTGGGCAGGGCAATGACGGATTTAACAGGTAAATCATACACACTGGTATTGGAGACAGAGTTCAAAGACTTAACTGATTTTCAAAATGCTTTAAAGGATATATTTTCCAACAATGAATGGCAGCAATGGTATAAAAAAATTGTGCCTCTTATTGATTCAGCCAGCAGGGAAATGTATACGGCAGTTGATTAAATTGTAAATTGTAAATTTAAATTTAAATTTCAAAAAATTATCAATTAAAAATTAAAAACAGGAGATACAAATGTCACACCTTCAAAGTAACACCATCAGCAATCAGATTGATCAAACTAAAATAATGAACTTCCTCGGAAAAGTAGTGGGTGACTTCGGGGCAAGTATGGGTAGTGTGCTTGCTTACATTGGAGATAAGCTTGGCTTATACAGGGCATTGGTCGAATTCGGTCCAATGAATTCAAGTGAGCTTGCCAAAAAAACTAAAACTACCGAAAGGTATGTAAGAGAATGGCTTATCAATCAGGCAGCAGGAGGATATATTGAATACGACAGTTCAACAGAAAAATATTTTATTCCTGCCGAGCAGGCTGTTGCTCTGACTGAAGAAGACAGCCCGTTTTTTATAGGCGGTGGCTTTCAATTAATTAATTCATTGCTGAAAGCCGAACCCAGAATTTCGGAATCGTTTAAGAACGGCAAAGGTATGTTGTGGGGAGAACATCATCATGGACTCTTTGAAGGAACTGAGAGATTCTTTAAGCCAAGCTATATCGGCAACCTTATTCAAACGTGGATTCCTGCTCTTGAAGGGGTAAAGGAGCAACTTGAGAAAGGATGCAATGTTGCCGACATTGGTTGCGGGCATGGCGCTTCCACATTAATTATGGCAAAGGCATTTCCGAATTCAAAATTTTTTGGTTTTGACAATCATGAGCCTTCAATAGAAAGAGCAAATGAAATTGCTGAGGAACAAGGATTGAGTGACAGAGTCACATTTGAAATTTCCGGCTCAGGAGAATTTGCTGATAATAATTACGGCTTCATAACCTTTTTTGACTGCCTTCACGATATGGGTAACCCGTCTGCAGCAATTAAACGCTGTAAAGAAACTCTTGCGAAAAACGGAACGGTAATGATTGTTGAGCCCATGGCAGGAAGAACAGTTGAAGAAAACTTCAATCCGATCGGAAGAATATATTCCGCAGCCTCTGTGCTGTGCTGTACTCCTAATGCAATCGCATCCGGCGGTCCTGCGCTCGGAACAATTGCAACAGATGATAAATTAAAGGAAGTAGTAAATATGGGCGGGCTCTCAAGGTTCAGACGTGCTTCTGAAAACCCCTTTAACAGGGTCTTTGAAGCTAAACTATAATTTCTATTTCATTCCCGGAGAAAATATGTTTTAATTTTTCTCCGGGATAATTATCCATCCTTTTTATTTCCTATTCTTCCGTTGAGTTAGCATGAAAGTTGAAGAGAAAAAATGTCTTTCTTTATAAATTGATATTTCGGAATCACGTTTGCTAATTGGATGACCCTGAGGGTGCCCCCGGCTTAAAGATTGCCGGAATGACAAGGTTGTGGATTACGAATTGCAAAGCTTTCTGGCTTCCCCCTCCCTTTTTTGGAGTTCGTCTCAAAACATAATTTACTACTTACAAAGCCCCAGCTTTGTAAGTAAACTGGATCAGAATTAAACCTTCCCAAGCTGGGGCTTGGGAAGGAGAGATGTTTTGAGACAAACTTTTTTGGAGGGGGATCGAGGGAGGTTGGAATTTGGAAACAACAGACATCTAACAATTCAATTATTCTTTCCACCCTTTCCATCTTTTCCCTTAACATTAAATTCCTTTTCGTATCATTTAACAACTTAAATAAATAGATTAATAATACTATTTTTGTTGATATAAATTCGCCCGGAAATAAAATATCAAAATGAAATTATTTATTTTAATATTTATTCTTTTTACTGGATGTGGCAATGAAACCAGGAAGCCTGAATCAGCAGCTCCTCCTTCTGTAAAAAAAGATACTGTGAAAGCCAATACAAATTCTGAATCCCGAAAGGATAGTTTAAGTCCGGAAGTTAGTAATAAATCTGACGGGAAACTGAAAAAAATTTCATATGCTATTGCAGGCATACCGCCGGATATAAAATATTCAGGCTCTGTAGTGGCGATGTCTAATTGGGATGACAGGCTTGGACATAATTTATTGTTTATTACCGAAACAAAAGAAATCACCAGTGATAATGAATTCAGATATAAGGAGCTTTATGGATATCATTATGTTATGAGGGATACAGGTAAAAGCCAGCTCTGGAAAATTCATGACCTTGTGCAGGACTGTCCGTTAGACATTACACTTCATTATTTGGAGAATTCTCTTAAGATTACTGATCTGAACAACAATGGAATTGGTGAAAGCAGTTTTCTTTATAAGATGTCATGTAAAGGAGATGTAAGTCCTGATAATCTCAAATTTATTATGCATGAGGAAAAGGATAAGTATGCAATCAGAGGTTCAATGAATCAGGAAATGAAAGGGGAGCCTCCGGAAAAGGGCAGTATGAAAGTTGATTCTTCCTTCAATAATTCCCCGAAAGAGTTCCTGGAATTTGCAAAGGAACAATGGAATAAATATAAGAATGAGAATATCGATGATTAATATGAAATGGTTCAACGTTGTTTCACTCTCTGTACTCATAATATGGATTACAATATCTGGTTCCGGATGCGGCTCGTCGGGCAGTGAAGAAGATAATACAAATGAAAATCGGGAAAGCAAGGTAACTCTTGAAGAAACTTCAGCAGCAAAAATTTTATCCGTAGCGAAAGAAGAGCAAAGTAATGAGATGTATTCGCCTTCCGTTGATTCTACGTATCTTTATTGGCTGAATAACCGGCTCATTGTTTTAACCGGCTCTACGAAATGCAATATATTTCTTCTCAATGTATTGTATAAATCAGGATTTAAGACTCCCACAGAAAATGCCCTTGCCAGGGATTTATTTGATACGTTATTGTTTACTGATATTTTTCCGATAGTAGGAGTTAATGATATTTCCAATGCCCGGAAAGGCGATATAATTGCCTGGTACAGCCATGTTATATTATTTGAATCATTATTTCAAAACGGAAATAATTTATATGCGATAGCATGGTGGGCTGGTACCCGTCAGGCAGACAATGGGGAAAATATTAGAAATAATGTTTGTTACGGGAAATATAAATTAAGCGGAGACTATGTTGTTAGAAGACCACAAAAGAAAATAAACTAAGACAAAATTAAACAAAATTTATTCCAAAAATGTTTTCAGTAGTTTACCTAAAAAATTAACCTGTATTTTTAAATCTTCCAGAGTTTTGTTATTAATTAAAACAAAATCGGACATTGACATTTTTTTTCTTTCATCTATTTGAAATTTCATCAGATCATTCACATCATTTCTGTTAACCTCGTCTCGAATCATGAGCCGGTTGATCCTGTTTTTTTTGTTTGAGTAGACGGTTATTATAAAATCAAAATCTTTATTGAATCCGCTTTCAAATAACAATGCTGATTCGATTATGATTATATCAAACTTACTCTTTCTTGCTTCTTTGTTGAGAAAGTCTATTACGACAGGGTGAACAATCTTGTTGATAGTCTGATAATTTTTTCTGCTTGAAAAGATCTTATCCTTAAGCTTCGAAAGATTTATCTTTTGTTTGTAATTCAATATGTCCTTTCCGAAGACATGAACTATATTACTGACAAGCCTTTTATCTGTAAGGTAAAGATTTTTTGCAACCAGATCGGAATAAAATACTTTAAAGCCCCGTCTGGCGAGCATTTTGCAGACTTCAGTTTTCCCTGAACCAATACCACCGGTTATTCCGACAAGTAACTTGCCTTTCTTTTTCATCTAAAGGTTTTTATACGTCAAATGTATTAAATTTATTTGGCGTATGCAATTGATCTTCTTTCCCTGATAACATTTACTTTTATTTGTCCGGGGTACTCCATTTCTTCCTGTATTTTATGTGCAATATCAGATGCCAGCTGATCTTGCGAAATATCGTTTATTCTTTCCTGTTCAACTATTACGCGTACTTCTCTACCGGCCTGAATTGCGTAAGTTTTGGCAACACCTTCAAATGACTTTGCAATTGTCTCAAGCTTTTCGAGTCTTTTGGAATAGGCTTCGATTGATTCACGTCTTGCCCCAGGTCTTGCACCGCTAATTGAATCTGCGGCCTGTACTAATATTGAAATCGGATGCTCCATAGGCATTTCGTCATGGTGAGCTCCTATAGCATTGCAAATTATTGCATGCTCCTTACATCTTCTTGCGACTTCATAACCCAGAATTGCATGCGGACCTTCAATATTTCTATCAATTGTTTTTCCCATGTCATGAAGCAGGCCTGCTCTTTTTGCCATCTGAGCATCAAGTCCCAGCTCCGCAGCCATTATACCTGCCAGATGGCCAACTTCTACTGAATGATTTAATACATTCTGCCCGTAACTTGACCTGAACTTCATTCTTCCAATTAATGTAATAATGTCCCTGTGAACTCCCTGTATTCCCATTTCAATCAAAGTATTTTCCCCCACGCGTATAAGCTCTTCAACTAATTCCTTCTGAACCTTTTCGACAACTTCTTCTATCCTGGCAGGATGTATTCTTCCATCGGCAATCAACCTTTCCATTGCTACCCGGGCGACTTCTCTTCTGAAAGGGTCAAAACCTGAAATAATGATAGCCTCCGGGGTATCATCCACAATTATATCCACACCCGTAACTGCTTCAAATGCACGAATATTTCTGCCTTCCTTACCTATGATCCTTCCTTTTAATTCATCGGAGTTAATCTGTAATACGCTAACTGTAGTTTCAACAGAATGATCTGAAGCGGTCCTTTGTATTGACTGAATAATAATATTTTTAGAAATCCGGTTTGATTCCAGCTTGCACTCTTCTCTTATCTCTTGAATTTTTTGTGCTGCTTCTAATTTTGCGTCGTTTATAAGATTTTCGAAGAGCACTTTTTTTGCTTCCTCTTCGCTGAATCCGGATATCCGATGAAGCTTTTGCTTTTGCTCTTCCAAAACTTCCGAGTATTGATTTATTATAGTTTCTGCTTCTGTGCGTTTGATCGAGATCTCTTTAAATTTAATTTCAAAATCCTCTTCCATTTTAGTCATTCTTGTCTCGAAGTTTTTTAGATCCGTTTTGGTTCTGTCGATCAGATCTTTGTCGGCTTTTATCTTCTTTTCATCTTCAACGACCGTCTTTTCCCTTTCCTTAACTTCATCATCAAATTTCTGCTTTCTTCTGTAAAACTCATCCTTTACTTCAAGCAGCTTTTCCTTCTTTAGATTTTGAGAAGCTTTTTCCGAATCTGTGAGAATTTCCTTGGCTCTTCTTTCAGCTATCTCAATTCTTTCTTTGGATTTTGCCTCTGCATCACTTATGATCCTTTTTGCAACGCTTTCGGAACCTTCAATTTTTATTTTATTTGCGCGTGAGTTTAAATACCATCCGAGAAAAAATGTTAGAAGACAAATGGCCACAAGCATCGGAAGCAGTATGTATAATTCTAAATCCATATTTTTTTATTCCTCCGTATCATTCATTTATAAAATTAGGTTTATTATAATTTAATTCTTTTGTAACAACTCCATTTAATTTTATGCATATAAGGAATGGTGCAATTGACTTCATCCCCAAATTTTTCTTAATTCAAAATATATAATAAAAAACCGCAGCAGACACTTTATAGTGCAAAGGTTATAAAAGAACCTTTTCTATAAAACGGTGGGTGGTGCCAAAATGTTTTTTGCTTCCTCTGATTACTTTTATGCTTTTCAGCTTAAGTAAAGTTCCCGGTTACCCGGGCGAGGCCTGCAATCAACATAATTCTGAGCTTTCCTCCCTATAGTTAAACCTGTTGGTTCTATATAATGTTTGACTATTGTCTGTGCGGTTTTAAAAACCAAGACTCTATTTAAAGAACAAATTACTTACAAATTCACAGATTTTCTTCTATTAATCCGGTTATGGATTTTATCCGGGTACTAAATTCATCCAGTACAGCGGAATAATCCTTTTCCAAATCAACTTTATAATCCTTTTCCTTAAAGTACTCTTCAGCAATATTTAATGCCGAAACTACAGCGATAGTTTCTTCCGGCTGATTAGGTGATTCACTATTTATCCGGTGCATAATACCGTCCAGATAATCGGAAATTCGTTCTACTTTTTCCGCATTTTCTCCCTGAAGATTGTACTCACTATTGAAAATCTTTACTCTGATCTCTTTTTGATTCATAAATCAATAACGAATTATATAGCCTGTGAATTTGAAATTTTAAAAGTCAAACATTTAAGGTCATTTTCTTTCTAATCTCCGTCGATTTGTTCCAAATGTGCATCAATTCGGGTTATTAATTCCTGTATCCTTGTTTTTACTATATCTTTATCCTTCACGGATACTTTGTTGTTTATCGAACTCAATACCGAATTTCGTAAATCCGATATTTCTTTATCTTTATTTATTAATTCTGTATTTAACTTGGTATTTTGTAATTTTAATTCCGATGTTTTTAAATTTAAATTTTTTATGTTTTCCTTTAATAGAATGTTTTCATTTTTTAGGTCCTTAAGTTTTGAAATTAATATTTTAACTTTTGATAAAAGATCCTCAAGTGATATTCTTACTGAATTTTTATGATCTTTAAAAAAATCCTTTATTTCGCCTGCTTTTTGACTCATTTAAATAGTTTCGTTAAGAAACTTTATGCTCTTAGTGTTGCTCCTAATTTATTTTCCAGATTCCCGATAATCTTTTCGATGACTTTGCTAATTTCTTCATCGGTAAGAGTTTTATCAGTAGACGAAAATTCAAGACTAATACCAAAACTCTTCTTATTTTCACCTAATTTTATGTCTT
>JBBSDT010000170.1:0-7249 GCA_038240405.1 Ignavibacteria bacterium | reverse complement strand
TGTTGTAAACGCTTATGAAAAAGTATATAGTAATGTTAGTGAACTTAAGGAATATGAATTAAAAAATGAAGTATTAGTTTAATGCAAATGAGAGCCTTGCTTGCTTTCGATGATCCGGGCGGCGGTCTTGTAGTTAGCTCTTTGCTGAAGCGACTGGAAAAAATAAAAAATATAAATTTAGAAATTTATTCTGGCAAATTCAGTGAGAGATTTTTAAATCAAAACGGCATCACATTTAATAGTTTAAACTCCAATATCTCCATAGCTGAAGCAAACATAATAATGGATAATACTTTACCCGATATTCTAATAACTGCAACAAGCGGGGGTAACGCAGAGCAGGAGCTACGAAATGTAGCATTTGAAAGAAATATAAAAAGCGTTGTTATTTTAGATTTCTGGAAAGATTATTCAAGGAGATGGCTTTATTCATCATACCCAATTTGGGAAATGAAAGAAAAAGTCTGCGTAATGGATCAATTAACAAAAATGGAAATGATCCAGGAAAAATTTCCTGAACAAAATTTGTTTGTCACGGGTCATCCATATCTTGAAAATATATTTAAGAAAAAACAAAGTCTTCAGAACAAGGACAATAGTGAAAGAAACAATTTCTTGTTTCTCTCGCAACCACTTGAAATAATTGGTATCAAGGATTATAAAGTTCATCCTGTTGAAATTTTAATAAAGGCAATTAAGAAATTTGGAATTTGTACTGGAAAAAAGAGCACATTAATAATTAAACTTCATCCCTCGGAGAAACTGTCTGAAGATTTAAACAACATCGTAAATTCAGGGACTCAAAATTTACAAATAGGACTTGCGGACGAATTGGAATCCTTAAATAATCTGATAAGAGATGCAGATATTGTCATTGGGTATAACACAATAGCAATGTTTGAAGCAAGAAGTTTGAGTAAAAGAACGATAAGCCTGAACGTTGTACCAATTAAGAATTCTTTGACTGTTGCTATGGAGAGTTCCGGAATTGAAATAGTAAATTTATCCGAAAATGAAATTTATGAATGTTTAAAAAAAGAACAATCCACAAGATTTAAAAATAAGGTAAACGTTTTTGAAGGTGCAATTGAAAATTGCCTTAGAGTAAGCTTAAATGAATTATGAATAATCCATTTTTAATCGGAGGGAAAATTTATTTATCCCCCCTAACAAAGAATGATGTATCTGATGAATACATTAACTGGTTAAATAATTCAGAAGTTTGTAAATATAACTCACATGCAAGATTTCCCTACACTTATTCCAAGGCTCTATCCTTTCTTGAATCATTGGAAAAGAATAGCAATGACATTGTATTGGCTATGAGGTGGAAGAAAAATGATTGTCATCTGGGAAATGTTTCACTTCAGAATATTAATTGGATCAACAGGTCGGGAGAAATAGCCATTATAATTGGAAATAAGGATTACTGGAATAACGGAGTAGGGACCGAAGCATACAGGCTTTTGATTGAATATGGATTCAATGTTCTTAACCTGAATAGAATTTCCTCGGGACAAACAATTACAAATGAAGGAATGATAAAAGTATGTGAAAAAAGCGGAATGAAAAAGGAAGGCTTATTGAGAGATGCTCTTTACAAAAATGGAGAATATATTGATGTAGTGGTTTACTCCATCCTATTGAAAGATTATAAGAAAATAAACAGTTAGACATGAGCGATAAAAAAAATAGAAAACCAAGAATGGAAGGTGTACGGTACTGCATCAGATGCTGTATTCCGACAACCCAGGAACTTGTTAAATTTGATGAAATGGGTATTTGCCAGGCATGTCAATCGTCAGAACAAAAAATACATATCAACTGGGTTGAGAAAGAAAAAGAACTAAGGGAAATTCTCGACAACGCTAAATCAATTGCAGGAAATAATTATGATTGCATTGTTCCGATAAGCGGAGGAAAGGACAGTACATTCCAACTGCATGTGTTAACGAAGGTATATGGCATGAAACCACTTGCTGTAACTTTCAGCCACAATTGGTTTAGTGAAACAGGTTGGTATAATCTTTTGAATTCTCTGGAAAAGTTTAATGTGGATCATATAATGTTCACGCCAAACAGGGATTTAGTAAACAGAATTTCAAAGAGATCTCTTGAAGCAATTGGAGACACATGCTGGCATTGCCATGCAGGTGTGGGAGTCTTTTCTCTTCAAGTTGCCGTACGGTTTAATATACCAATATTAATTTTTGGCGAATCAATAGCAGAGGCTTCTGGACGTTCATCATATAAAAATCCATTGATGAAATTTGATATAGATTATTTTATGAAAGTGTCTACAAAGCGAAATCCAATTGAAATGGTATGCGACTACATTTCGGAAAAGGATATGAAGCCGTTTTTCTTTCCTTCAATTGAGGATCTGGAAAAAGGAGGTATTAGACTAATCCACCTTGGTGATTATGTCTTTTGGGATGATGAGAGACAAATGGAATTTGTCCGGGATACCTATGGATGGAAAGAAACTGAAATTGAAGGAACATATAAAGGTTATAAAAGTGCAGAATGCATAATGCCGGGCATGCACGATTTCACTAACTATTTAAAAAGAGGCTATGGAAGATCAACATTCCAGGCTAGTATTGACGTCAGGAATGGTCTTTTGTCGAGGGAGGAAGGTTTTGAATTAGCTAATAAGTATGATAGTGAAATTCCGGAGTCACTTGAATATTATTTAAAGATAACCGGGATGACAAAAGAAGAATTTTATAGAATGATGATGGAAAAAAAACTCCCTGAAATAAAGAATATTCAATTACCTATTGTTGAAAAGACTAGAAAGAATAAGGAAAGAATTCTCCCCTTTGCACAACAGCTAATAGAGAAAGAAGAGAAAAACAAATATAAAGATGGGTAAGTTGTTAAATAAAATAGAAAAAAATATTTTTTTAAGCTTAAGTATTAGATGTATAGTAGATGGAATTAAAGATGGTTCAATTAGTCCATTTGAAATTGCACAGCAATGCATTGAACGAATTGAAGAATTAAACCACAGATATAAAGTCTGGGTTTGTTTCGATAAAGAAACTTTATTTTGCCATGCTCGGGAAATTTCAATAAGACTTATGGAAGGTAAAGAAATTAGACCATTGGAGTCTATACCAATTGGAATCAAAGACATTTTCAATACTTTAGATTTTCCGACACAAATGGGAAGCGAATTATGGAAAAATTTTACATCTGGTAACGATTCAAGGATAGTCTACTATCTAAAACAGGCGGGTGCTGTAATTCCAGGAAAAACAGACACCGCTGAATTTGCTGTGCATGCCATTGGAAATTGTCTCAATCCTCATAATCCTTTACATACACCCGGAACATCTTCCAGTGGTTCTGCAGTGGCAGTTGCCTTAGGTATGGTACCCGCATCCATCGGAACACAAACGGCCGGCTCAATTGTTCGCCCTGCAAGTTTTTGCGGTGTTTATGGTTGCAAGCCTTCATTCGGTTTGATTCCAAGGACAGGAATGTTAAAAACAACGGATAGTCTTGATTCAATTGGATACTTTACTTCTATGTATGAAGATCTTATAAGAATATTTGACACTTTGAGAGTTCACGGCTCAAATTATCCAATAAGCAATAATGCATTAAATGACGATGTCCGACAAAATAAACCCAAGAATCTCCCTTGGAGAATTGCTTTTATTAAAACTAATACTTGGGATCATGCGCCTGAATATGCAAAAAATTCCATCATAGAGTTTATTAATAACTTATCGTCAATAGAAGATATACATGTGTCTCAAGTCATTATAGAGAAACTAAATTCTGCTCATGAAGTTCATCAAACAATTTATGATAAAACTCTTTCTTACTATTTTCAGGAAGAATTTAAGAAGCCGGAATATGTTTCTAAAATAATGAATGAAATTATACAAAGAGGAAATAAAATTTCAGTAAGAGAATATCATGAGGCGTTGAAGGAACAGGAGTTAATGATACATATAGCCGAAGATTTTTTTGATGACTATGATATCCTTATTTCACTAAGTACTTCAGGTGATGCTCCATTGAGACAGGAAACCGAAAGGCCTGACCCCT
This sequence comes from Ignavibacteria bacterium, assembly GCA_038240405.1. Taxonomy (GTDB): domain Bacteria; phylum Bacteroidota; class Ignavibacteria; order Tepidaquicellales; family Tepidaquicellaceae; genus JAGPCH01. The sequence continues at coordinate 3,184 of JBBSDT010000170.1, read as the reverse complement.
CTTTAATATGGACTTTATGTCATTTGCCCGTAATCAGTTCTCCGGTATTTATATCTCCAAATAAATTACCCTATGGAGTTCAATTCGTAGCAAGAAAGTATAATGACATACTTTTATTCAGGTTCACAAATTATCTTCGAGAAAGAGGATTAATCCCTGAAGGTGTTAATCCTTTTTTATCCCTGTAAATAAATAATTTTTAGGAACAAAATCAATACATTGAATCTAATCACTCGATTTAAGGCAACTCTCCTAAGTTACAAATCCATTAATGATCTAAACAAAAAGTTCAAATTAAAAAAATTTTATGGAAAAGGGAAAAAATCTGATAAAGATTCGCAAACAATTTTGTTTTGGTCTACTGGAGGAATGGTTGTTCAGAGCAACCTCGAAGGAGTACTTGCTTGTGCTCTAAAACTTAGAGGCAATAAAGTAAAAGTTATATTATGTAATGGAGTATATAAAGCATGCGCCAAATTGGTTGACTTTCCACAAGTTCCTTTTGATGAATGGGGAAAATATTGCAGAGGCTGTATAAAGCAAAATTCTGCGGTTTTTGAAAAACTAGGAATAGAATTTATTTATATTAGTGAGTTAGTTTCTGATGAAAGAACAGAGTACTTAAGATCTAGGGCTGATGAAATTACTTTTGAAAATTATAATGACCTTTGTTTGCATGGAATTAAGCTTGGTAGTCATCTGAATTCCACGATTAACAGACATACAAGAGGAGGCTCATATAAGGGATTAGAAAAAATACTTAAAGAATATGCTTTTACAGTTCTCTTAAATGCAGACGCAAGTGAAGAAGCAATTAAGAGATTTCATCCAACCAGAGTTTATATGTCACATGGAATATATGCAGACTGGGGGCCTGCATTAAGTGTATCTTTAAAAAAACATATACCTGTAGTATCTTATATTTGTTGCTACCTTACAGCCCACTTTTTTTTTGGAACTGCCAAGAAATTTGATGAAACATTTTTAACTGTGAGTGAGAAATCCTGGAACGGATCCAAGTTTCGAAATTTGAATGAAAAGCAGAAATCAAGATTAGTTAATTTTCTAGAAAGAAGATATAAAAATAATGTTAACCATGATATGAAAGGAATATTAAGAGAATATAAAGGAGACATTAATCCAATTTATGAGAGGTACGGCTTAGACCGATTGAAACCAATTTGGGGTATTATGACGCATATCAATTGGGATGCAAGCTCGGATTATTTTCCAATGATTCATAGTAGCTTTGATGAATGGCTGTATGAGACAATTGAGGGAATATATGATATAAGAGAAGTTCAATGGTTGATAAAAATACATCCATCGGAATTGAATGATAATCCTGAAACAGGGTGTCAAAAATTTATTGAAACAAATTTTCCAAATCTTCCTGCACATATTAAAATACTGAAAATGGATGATGATATAAGTCCTCTTGATTTTTATAATCTTTTGGATGGGGGTATTACAGTTATGGGTACTGGAGGACTTGAGCTATCTTTGAAAGGGAAGCCCGTTATACTGGCTGGAAAGGCGCATTATTCACATAAAGGTTTTACATTTGATGCAAAAAATAAGGAGCATTACAAACAATTATTGCATACTGCAAAAAATTTAGAAAGTCTCAATGATGATAAACTTTCTTTGGTTTGGAATTACGCATATATTTATTTTATACAAAAACAAATTCCTTTACTTCCAACTATCAAAGAAGATCTATTAATTGATTTTAATTTATTAGATTATTTACTCCCCGGGAAAAATAAATTTATGGATTTCTTGTGTGATAGAATTCTTGATTCCGAGGATTTTATTTTGCCGGAAGAGCTTGTCGAATTAACTCATTTAACTGAAAAAGAACAAATAAGAAATTTTGCTTAATGTTATTTGAAATAAACTCAAACACATGATTTTAATTACCGGCGTTTCGGGCGGAATTGGGAAATTTCTTTATCAAGAATTCAAAAAAATAGGGGAAGATATTTACGGAACGTACTTTGAAACAAATGGCAATTTTGGGTCTCAAAATAATTTCTTTCAACTTGATGTTACTGATTTCAAGAAAGCTCAGTCCATTGTTGAAGGATTGACTGAGAAAATAAAAAATTTAGTTTTAATAAATTGCGCTGGAGACAATTACGATTGTTATGCTCATAAGTCATCCCAGGAAGAATGGCATAAAGTTATCGAAATAAATCTCATTGGAACATATAATATGATTAGAGCAGTTCTCCCAATTATGAGAGTACAAAACTTTGGAAGAATAATTAATTTCTCATCTGTTGTTGCAGAGTTAGGAATTCCTGGCACGAGTGCTTATGCTGCTTCCAAAGCAGGGTTATGGGGAATGAGCAAAAGTATTGCTGTTGAGAACGCTAGCAAAGGTATAACCATTAATAATTTAAATTTAGGCTATTTTGATATTGGAATGATAAAGGAAATTAGTGAAGATTACAAAAAAATTATTAAGAAAAGAATTCCTACCGGAGAATTTGGGAATCCTCAAAATATATTTTATGCAGTCAAATTCTTAATTGATTCAGATTATATCAACGGAGCTTCAATCGACATTAATGGTGGAATTTTTTGACATAACAATTGAGTGAATATATTTTCTTATGAAAATATCAGTAATAATAACAACTTATAATCGGGCAAATATTATCCACATGTGTCTGGATTCCTTGATCAAACAAGATTTGCCAAAATCAAATTTTGAAATAATAATTGTAAATAATAATTCTTCTGATAATACGGAAGAAGTTATTGAAAAGTATATACACGAGTATCCCGAAACCAACTTTAAATATTACTTTATTCCGAAACCGGGACAGGTATATGCCCGACAAATTGGAATTCTAGCAGCAGAAAATGAAATATTGTCTTTTACTGATGATGATGGAATTCTTTCTACAGGATGGCTTTCGGAAATTCTAAAAACATTTCAGTTATCAAGCGAGGTTGTTGCTGTTGCCGGGAAAATTGATATTAAGTGGGACGATGTTCCTCCTGACTGGATATATGAGTATGAGAAATTTCTGGGAAAACAAGATTATGGAAGTAAGGTAAAAGTTGAGGTCGGAATGTATATGAATGCTGGTAATTTAAGTATTAAAAAGGATATTTTGATAGAGGTGGGAGGTTTTAACCCGGAAATGATTGGAGAATGGTTAGTCGGAGA
>JBBSDT010000169.1:0-7256 GCA_038240405.1 Ignavibacteria bacterium | reverse complement strand
GGAGAATGCTTATTATTTAAAACTATCCTGTCTGCATATTGTTTCGCAATTTTTGTTGTTGAATCTGTGCTGCCGCCATCACTTACAATTAATTCAAGACAATGGGCTTTTTTTAAAGCGCATGTAAACTGGATTAATGACCTTTTTATGAGTTTCTCTTCATTCAGTGCCGGGATTATGACGCTTACTTTCTTTTTCAGATTGTAAGAATCACCCATTAACTAATGAGCCGTATCCGTTTTTATCCAGGGTTTTTATCCCTTTTGCAGAGACTCGGATTGTTACCCATCTTTTTTCCTCTTCCAGCCAGAACCTTTTCTTCTGTAAATTGGGTAATTGCCTTCTCTTAGTCTTATTATTGGCGTGCGACACATTATTTCCGGTAAGAGGTTTTTTTCCGGTAACTTTACAAATCTTTGACATTTCCTTTAGCTCCTCTCCTACTGTTTATATGGTTTATAAGTGGATTCATACACTTTCATGTTTCTGTCCAAAAATTTGTATGTCCCTTTTTCAGTTTTTACTGCATCTACAAGGCGGACATTAATTATTTTTGTCTCCTTATTTGTGTCAGGACACATAACTATCAGGTCGGATTTCTTTCCAAGCTTGGCAGCTTTGTCTGCAAATGTTTGTTGTTTAGCCATAGTATTTATTTCTGATTAATTTGATACAAATATACTTTTAACTGCTTACAAAATAAAGTCTCTAATCGGTTTTTATATTAAATGTCACCCTTTTTATTTTAATAATATCTACTAATATATTTAAACATAACAATTTTTCTATTCGAATATGTTGAATGAAGTATTTAGCTATTCTACACGCTCAGTTACAGGATCCGGCTTCTCTCCCAGAAACTCTACCCAAGCTTTTTTCATGCAAGGATAATTCTTAGCCGCTTCAACCAAATTCATAAATGCAACAAGATTGTCCTCAAATCGCTGAGACAATGTAGGATTGATAAAACTGCCATCGGGATTAAATGCCTGATGAGCCAAAGCCAATGAAAACATGTCCGGAAAAACCCGTGCGCCAAGGTGTTCAAATGGAACACGCAGACACCAAAGACCGCGATTACCCCCCACCATTGAAGGCGAAGCTGACATCAAGAGAGCATGAAGCATATTGAAAGGTTGAGGACGAAAGCGTGACACCCAATCTATTGAGTTTTTGAGAAATCCAGGCATTGAGCTGTTGTATTCAGGGGATGAAATAACAAACGCATCGTTTGCTAAAAGCCGTTTACGGAATTGTTCTGCCCCGGGGGGAACGGTTCCTTTCGATTCAATGTCCTGATCGTATGAAGGACAATCGAAATCTTTCATATAGGCAAAATCCACTATTCCGCCATTCTTTTCTATTTTGTCAGAAGCAAGTTTGGCCAGGCGCGTGTTAAGAGAATTCGTTCTCATTGAAGCAGAGAAAACGAGAAAGCGTAAGGGCTCATGCTTCCGCCCTTGTTGCCTGTCATTGACTGATTCTGTTATTTTATCTGTTTGATCCTGATTCATAATTTCTTTGTTTGCCTTAATACTGACTACAATTCTTTTCCTGTAAATTTATTAGTTTAGCAATAGTTGTCAAATTCCGTGATGTTATGCAGTTTTCCAATATTAATTTTTAATTGCACCCACTTCCTGTTTTATTTTTTCATTTACTTTCCTGCTTACCATTTCCTCCGCTTTGAAAATCATATTTTTTATTGCTATTGGCGATGACTTTCCGTGACCAATAATGGTAACACCATTTATTCCGAGGAGTGGAACCCCGCCGTATTCCTGGTAGTCAAAATCCTTTAGCACGACATTTTTTAAAGTACCATACATCATTCCTACCCAAATCTTCTTTAAAAAACCCTTCTCTGCATAACTTTTAAACTTTCCTTTTATTACATCAAGCACACTTTCCGCAAATTTTAAAATTACATTCCCCACAAAACCATCGCATACTATCACATCTGCTTTTCCTCTCAATACATCTCTTCCTTCAACATTTCCTATAAAATTCAGACCCGATTTTTCCAGAAGCTCATATGCCTCGAGAGTTAAATTGTCTCCTTTGGATTTTTCTTCACCAACGCTTAATAATCCTATTTTCGGATTGTTTACTTGGTAAATATATTTCATATAAATACTACCCATAATTGCAAATTCAAGCAGGTGAATCGCTTTGCAATCTACAGATGCTCCTACATCAAATACCATTGTTTTTCCAAAATCCGTGGGAAATAATGATCCAATGGAAGGTCTTCCTACACCTTCTATTCTGCCAAGCCTTAATATCGAAGCTGCCATTACAGCTCCTGTATTTCCGGCGCTTACAAATGCATCAGCTTTTTTTTCTTTTACAAGATTTATTCCGACATTAAGTGAGGAATTGGATTTTGATTTCAGGGAATCAGTCGGTGAATCCTCCATAGTTACAATTTCATCTGCATTAACCACGCTGATATTACTTAAGAAAACCTTATGCCGGGCAAGTTCATCGGAAATCAATTTCTCCTTTCCTACAAGGATAATGTCAATTGATTCAGGCTTTGACTCTGCAGCTATAATTGCACCGGATATATCATTCAGCGGAGCGTAATCTCCACCCATCGCATCTACTACAATTTTAATCCTGCTCATATATAAGTTTACATCAAATTAATATGATTTCATTACCTGAATGGGTTAAGGGGAATTGGCTTAACGAAGGTTGATGTTATTTTTTAGGAATCAAGATGCTTCTGCTGTCGTAAAATCCGCAAGATGCACAAACCCGATGAGTCTGTTTCATTTCGCCGCAATTCGGACATGCCATTAAAGTAGGAGCTGTTGCTTTATAATGGGTTCTTCTTTTTCTTCCTCTTGATTTTGAGTGTCTTCTTTTTGGATTTGGCATTTCTTATTTATTTAATTTTTGCTTTAATTAATTTTTCCCAGACCGGATTGATTTCCGCCGGCTTTTTAAGATCAAGGATTTGTGAAATATCCCGTCCGCAAAACGAACAAATTTCGTTTACATCACCGGGAATTCTTCTCATCGGAATCGACAGTAAAACATAATCCCTGATGTCTGGTTCAAGATCTATGAACGAGGTATTAACGGATATATATTTTATATCATCATTTACTTCTTCTTCATTATTATCATCATTAAAATCATATTTATATATCGTATCAAAACTTCTGTCAAAGTCATAAACATACCCTTCCAGGCATCTGTCGCATAAAAATTTAAATTTCCCGCTTACGTCTGTTTTTAAAGTAATCTGGTTTCCTGTTTTATAAAGGTTAACCTTAACCTTTATATCATCAGTTAATTCCGCATCATCTGCAACAAAGTCAATATCTACGGGCGAAACAACAAAATCATAGGTATAGCTCTCTTCTTTTAAATTTCGAATATTTATTTTTAGCATATTCAATTCCTCTCAAAGAACTTCAATATAAATTTATGCCGCAGTTATTTTGATGTTATTGCTAAATCACCTTATTGAAACTACATGCTTATATTGGAACACAAAACTAAATTTAAACAGCGATTTGTTTCTTATATGTTTCCGCGTCTAAAAGATTACTTATTTCATCCTGATTATCAGGTTCGATTTTTACAATCCATCCGCTTTCATAGGGATCGGTATTTACAATTGAAGGATTATCATTGATCCCGTTGTTTATTTCGATAATTTTTCCGGATACCGGACTGTAAATTTCGGAAACAGTTTTTACAGCTTCAATTGACCCAATAACTTCACCCTGCGTGACAGAATTACCCTTTTCGGAAGTAATATCAAGATATATTATATCTCCGAGTTCGCCCTGAGCATAATCAGTTATTCCGACAATGCATAAATTGTCTTCTACTTTTACCCATTCATGCTCCTTCGTATACTTTAATCCTGCAGGATGTTTCATAGTTTATGAGTTAATTTTAATGAAATGCAATTTACTTATTCTATACTTTGGATTCAATTGATAAACCAGAAAAACCTCTATACGAAATTTCTGATACTTGTAAATTTTAAATACAAAATTCAACCAATTAAACGCACGCCTTCCTTTCAAATTGTGCTTTTAGTCCCTGGGTTAAAGAAAATTAACTGGTTTTTTAGAATGGAGGAAAATCAAATTCTGATAATGAATAATCTTACTCAAAAACAGAGCTCCTGGACCTATATTAAAATTGAATAAGTACAAAAGTTTGGACAGGCCTTCCGGAGAAATTAATTTCCCTTGGCAATCTCTTTATTGCTAAATAATGAACCTGGAACTAAATCCCTGTGTATCCTGTCCCAGTCTTCATTTCGCCTTTGTGAAGTCGGATATTCAAAATAAAAATCCATATCCTTCAATGTTGTATATATTCCAATGAAGAATTTTCCCTCTTTAGTATCTTCCTTCATTAAATATTTAACTACGCTCAGGTTAAACATTTGATTTTGTATTTTTACTACCATTAACTTAATTTCCTTCCTTGGATTTAATGTTGACTAAAATTTAGATTAATTAAAAGCTTGTTTCGTTAATATTATTGTTTACTGAATTGTACCTTTGGGAAAACAAATGCGCATAAATAGGGTGTCATTTGTTTTTTTACAAAGATAACAAAAAAAAATATTTATTAATAGTTATTAGGAAACAAGATGTTGAACCTAATTGGGAACGCATGAATAAGGAATCATAGAGCAATACCTAATTCCTCCGTCGTTAGACTTAGCCTGCCTTCTCCTTCCCAAGCCCCCGCTTGGGAAGGAAATATATTTGTCAGATCATATTTGATACAAGAAAGAATGTAATTAAAAATTGAGGCCTATTAGCTGATTTGTCTTCCCAAGCTGGAGCTTGGAAAGGAGGGGAAAAAACAAGTTGTTGAACCATGATTAAAAAGATTATAGGATTTCATGATTTGTAAATTTATTTAGGATCCAATTAATTTTAGAATATAATATCAGGAATTATCATTCGTAAAATAAACTGTATTCACGACTCCAAGAAAATTATTCTTAAGATATTTTTTTTTAAAACCAAACCTTTCACAAATTTCACAAAAATCTTTTACGCTGAAAAAATTACTCACCGAATTTGATAAATAATTATAAGCATATTTACTGTGTGAAATTTTATTTCCCACATAAGGCATGATTTTACCAAAGTAAATATTAAAAATACTTGTCAGTATTCCGCCGGATTTAAACATTTCAAGAATTATTAATTTTCCTTTATGCTTCATTACTCTTTTTATTTCTATCAGAGAATTCTCAGGATTTTCAAAGTTTCTTATTCCAAAAGCTATTGTTACTATGTCAAAATAATTATTTTCAAATGGAAGCTTTAATACCTCGCCTTTCACTAACACAAGCCTTTTATCCTTAATTTTCTTTCTTTGAATTTTTAACATTTCTTCCGATATATCAACAGAATACACTTTCTCAGTTTTTAATCTGAGTAGTTCAATGGTCATGTCACCTGTGCCTGATGCGATATCAAGAATTTTATCCGATGAAGTTTTATTATCCTGAAGGCGCTTTACTATTTCTTTTCTCCATTTCAGGTCCTTATTTAATGTAAAAATATGATTAAGCCTGTCATATGTGGGAGCGATCTCATCGAACATTTTTTCGATCTTTGGTCGGGATTTATCGGGCGCCTGTACGGCCATTAGCTGAACCTTATGGATTTTATAGGATCTATTTTCGAAGCAACCAGGGAGGGTATTAAAGTAGCGGCAAAGGTAAGGCATATAGTTATTAATGAAATCAGGATAATGTATTGCGGCTCAAGCAATATCGGAACGCTTTTCATGTAGTAAACTTCAGGCAGGGAGAAAAACCTGTATTTTAATTCAGCGAGACAAATACCCATTCCCAGGATATTACCGAATACAATTCCCGTAACGCCAATCAACAGCCCGTCAAATAAAAAGATTTTTAGAATTCCTGTTCGGTTTACACCGAGTGTTTTCAATATGCCAATTGACTGAGTCTTCTCCAGCACGAGCATCAGGAGAGTCCCTACAATATTAAAGGTAGCCACAATAATTATTAATCCTAAAATAATCGGAATAGGAGCTTTCTGCAATTCCACCCATGTAAAAAGCGGCTTATATAATTTAAAAAGTGATTTAGGGAAGTAAGGGTAACCTATTACTTTTCTTATCCGTGCTACCACACTTTCAACATTTTCCAGATTTTTCACATTCATTTCAAGCCCTGTTACATTTTCTCCGAAATTAAAAAGTTTTTGAGTAGTATTTAAATCCGTATAAATAATTATATCATCAAAATCCCTGAGTCCGGTTTCATAGATTCCGCTAACAATAAATTGTTTTATCTTCGGTTGATTCAAAGGAGTAGGGATTCCGTTTAAACCAAAAACTATCACCTTGCTTCCAACATCTATATCAAGTTTCTTTGCCAATTTATCGCCTATTAATAATCTCGAAAAAGTTGAATCTATAATATTTAAATTAAATTCGCCTTTAACCAATTTGCTCCTTGCAGTTGAAAGATCTGTTGCCGGAACAATTCCTTTTAATATTATACCTTCGACATTTGATTTATATCTTATGACCGCCTCTTTTTGAACAATCGGTGAAATCCCGGTGATGTCCGGAATACTGTCTCTCATTGTCTTTATTGCATTCTTATAATCACTCAGCCCTTCAGGCGTAAACGAGGTTACCTGGATATGAGATACAAGCCCAGCAACCTTATCACGGATTTCTTTTTCGAAACCGCCCAGGATAGAAACGGCGATAATAAGCGTTGCGACTCCTAATGTAACTCCCAGAATGGAAATGTAGGTAATAAAAGAAATGAATTTGGAACCACCTCTGGCGAATAAATATCTTTTGGCAATGAAGAATTTGTAATTCAATAAGATTTAACTTTATATCAAATTACTTATTTGTTTTTTGGTTTGAAATGAAAAACTTCGTGCAAGCTCTGAACAACTCCAGTAGGAGTAAGGAAATAATAATTGAATATTTTTGTCGTAAGATTTTCATTTTATCGCTTCATATTTTATTTTGGTCTTTTCGCATCTCATTTTGATTAGTTCCGGAAACATTTTGATTAGTTCCGGAAGCATTTTGATTAGTTCCGGAAACATTTTGATTAGTTCCGGAAACATTTTGATTAGTTCCGGAAGCATTTTGATTAATTCCGGAAACATTTTGGATAGTTCGAGATGCATTAAGTCGGGTTAGGGAAATATAAAATCGACTTTTGGGGGCATCGAGCCGGCTTCCGGAAGCATAAAATCGACTTT
>JBBSDT010000168.1:0-7331 GCA_038240405.1 Ignavibacteria bacterium | reverse complement strand
CGATATTTTGCTGGACATACATAGTGATATAGTAATACTGATACATTATGTGATTTGTGGATGTATAAGCTTTTTGACATCTACAAATATATGAAAAATTTTCGCCGCAAGCGGCGGGGAATTTAACCCTAAGCGATTAAATTTACTTAACAATATTCACGTTAATATTATTAAACAATAATGAAATTTTGTTCCGGATACTGGCGATACTATATTAGAATATTTTCTATCTTATTATTAATTTTATTTGTTAATTCATTACACGCACAGGATAAGATAGAGCTCAAGAACGCTGATGAGTTGAATGGTAAGATTGTAGATGGACAAAATGTTAGGGAGGCAAACGGAAACGTAGAGTTCATACAGGGAAATGTTAAAGTTTACTGTAACTCAGCTACTCAATATCTTGATGCGAACAGAGTTGAGCTGAGAGGGAATGTTAAAATTTATCAGGACACTCTTACCTTATTAACTCCAAGAGCAACCTATTTTGGTGATGAAAAAAAAGCAATCTGCGAAGGCGGAGTTACGCTGAAAGATCCCAATGCTACCCTCAGAGCAGATAATGGTGTTTACTCCTTCAGTGATTCAAAGGCTGTATTCAAAGGTAATGTTATTATTTTAAACCCGGGCTATAAGATCACATCTTCGGAATTAACTTATATGAGGGATACAGAAGATTCTTTTGCAAGAGGTAACGTGATTGTGACTACCGACTCTGCAATCATAAAAGCAGATTTAATAGATTTTTTTAAACGGCAGGGGAAAACATTTGCACGGGGGAATGTTAATTTAGAAAGTGACTCAACTATTATAACAGCTGACACCGCTTCTAATTTTTCTCATGAAAGAAAATCTTTCGCTTCAGGGAATGTCAAAGTTAACAGCTTAAATAATAATACCGTTATATTTGGAAATAATATTGAAAATTATGAAATCATCAATTATACGATTCTAAAGGGAAATGCAAGGCTGGTTCAGATTGGGGAAAATAATGATACTCTTCACATATACAGCGATACAATGGAAGCTTACAGAAGCAAGCCCGAACATTATATTGCGAAAGGAGGTGTGGAGTTGATTAGAAATAAATTTCTTTCAAAATGCGGTTTTGGAATTTATTATAAAGATATGGAGAGTGTTTCGTTGGCAAATAATCCTATTGTGTGGCAGGACAATCTGCAGATGACCGGCGACTCAATTTATGCCGATCTTCCCAATAATAAGCTGCAGACTATTTATGTAAGAAAACTTTTATCTGAAAATTCTATAACCTCGTTTGTAATTTCAAAGAATCAGGATGAGTATTTCAAAGACAGGTATGATCAGATAAATGGAAATGATATTACTTTGAGTTTTATTCAGGATAAGGTTAACATGATAGATGTAAACAAAAATTCTAACAGTATTTATTTTATTTATGACGGAAAGAAAGCTAACGGGACAAATAAGGTTCAGGGCGATGAAATTTTTATTTATTTCGGCAACGATGAAAAAGTGACAAAGATAAAAGTTGATAAGAACCCTAAAGGTGAATATGTTCCTGAGCAACTTCTGAATACTGCATCTCTGACTCTGCCGGGGTTTAATCTTAGAGAAGATAAACCTTCTATACGGTAATAAAAGTCAAATAAAAATTTGAAAAATTAAAAATCATTTATGAATAATTCTTTAGCCAGACATTACCTTGATAATTCAATCAAGGAATTCAAAAAATTAAAAGATCTTGGAGACAAAAGCTTTTCTCAAATAAAAGATGAAGATTTTTTCTGGTCTCCAGATGAAGAATCCAATAGTATTGCAATTATTGTACGGCATCTTAGCGGAAATATGATTTCCAGATGGACAGATTTCTTAACTACTGACGGAGAAAAAGAATCTCGGAAGCGCGATGAAGAATTCGAAAGACTGTTTTATACCGATAAGGATGATGTATTGTCACGATGGGAAAAGGGCTGGGTATTTTTATTCAATTCTCTTCAATCTTTAAATGAAAATGATTTACTAAAGGAAGTTAGAATCCGAAACGAACCCCATACGGTGGTAGAAGCAATCAACAGGCAGCTTACGCATTATGCGTATCATGTCGGGCAAATAGTTTATATTGCAAAACATCTTGATGGAGAAATGTGGAAGAGTTTATCGATCCCGTGGAAGAAAGTGTGATGTATATACTGAGAAAACTTGAGCGAATTGTTATGTAGCTAAATCCCTATTCCAAGTACAGCGTCTTTGAAACTGCCGTTTGAAGTTTTGTAAAATGGTATCCCAATGATTTCGAAGGAGTTGAAGCTTATTTTATATTTAAAGGTCTTCATCGTATCACTTTTTTCTGCTTCAAGTGAAATTAAAATAAATTCCGATAGTTTCTTTGCATCATTTTTTCCGTAAGCAAAGCCTGAGAGTTTTGTATTGTATTTTTGCGGAGATGAAACAGGATTTTTAATTGTAAATTGAGTTGCAAGGTTTTTCATTGTTTCGAGTTGACAAAAAAATGCTGGAATATAGAAAATTAAATCACCGGATGAGTTGTTTTCTCCACCTCCGAAAATATTCTTTAAAAAATTTCCGGCAGCCTTTCTTTCTAAAATATCAATATGGGCTTTAACATACCAGAACGGTTTATAAACCAATTCTCCTTCTCCTTTTAAAGCTGCTGCTGCAAAATTTATTTCTATGGGAGTCAGCTCGCCGTCGGAAATCTCAAACCCGCTCCCGCAACTTGAACAATAGACAATATTATCATTAATCTCTATTATAAGTCCGCTTCCGCAGTTTTTACACTTAAGAGCTTCTAATTTAAAATCCGGCATTTTATTGTTTAAGAGAAAAAAATATAACTCCGTGGATTAAATAAAATCATATTTCAATTATTGCGTTATTAATATTTTTAAATTTTTATCTGCGGGAATTGAGTAATGTTCCCAACACACTTCCAATAACAACTGAAGCAGCAACATCCTTTGCGATCTGCATTCCCCCGCTTTTCGAAAATTCCTGGTTCATTACCTTTACTGTCGTTTTATCTTCTTCAACGATACCTGTACCCTCTTCAAGCTCCCCTCCATATCGGAATTTCTTAAATCCTCTGCTGATAAGATATATTCCAATTATAAAAGATATAACAAATGCATAGAAGGGAAATTTTTCTGATATACTGAATAGTGCAAATAAGCCGAACATTGTCATCATAAACATTCCCAGGCCTGTTCCCAAAATTCCCATTACAGCCCGGTATAGATTATTTCCCGGAGCTTTTCCATAACATATACTTCCGTCTTCTCCATCTACAATGACCTGGTAAGTCCTGTTTTCAAAAACATAACGGACTACCCAGAGCGGATAGTAAACTATTCCTATATTTTCCCTGACCAGATCATAATGTTCAAATGAAATATTATATAAGTTAACTGCATTCCTTGATTCTGCGGCGAAATTAGTCTTGGCATATTCAAATGCCTCTTTTTCGGAGGCAATGATATTAAACATCATTCCTTCTCTTTGAAGGGATTCAAAATCGACAGGTAGAATTGTATCTCCGGTTAAATTTATTTTTTTTACCCCCAGCTCACCGACGTCACAGGCGGAATAAGTTTTATCAAATGAATTCTGAATCTTTTTTTCTACATCTACATAATAAGTTGTTGTTCTTCCGTCAGTTGTGCTTGTCTTTTTTTCCTGTCCGAATATCCAGCCGACTACATCCGCTCTGACCCGCCAATAAGGAATAAAAACAAGAAAAGCGTCGACGACTTTGGAATTGGTTTTTAGTCCTCTTGCTTTAGACAGTCCTGTTCCAAGCCAGTAGTTTGTTCTTGTAATAGCTTCTTCCCGTTTGATTTTCCGAGGAACGTAGTATTTTAAAGTGCCGCTTTCACCCTTTACAACAAGAAGAGTTCCGCAGTATTTGCAATTAAAGGAACGCATTCCTTCCTTGACATCAAGTTCCCCGTTGCAGGAAGGACAAGTAATTCCTTTAATTATTTTTTCTTTCTTTAATTTTATTGCCTGACCTGCAATCTGTTGTTGATCCGTAGCTGCGTCCATATTAATCTGTAAGTTATTATTAAACTTAATTGTGTTACTTTATAGTATTAATATATTATACTTTCTTTGCAACATAGTAGGCTCCGGCAATTAAAGGAATTGCTGCTAAAATGTATGCCACAATTTTTATTCCTTCACCCATTAATAAACCTTTTTCCGACATTCCTCCCGAAATAAAAAAAGCTAATCCGAATGAACAAAGACTCGCTAATCCAAATATAAAAATAGCAGCGCCAAATAAAATCTTAAACGGAGCTTCACTTTTTGCCGGCCACAAATTCGCATATACTTTTCCGGAAGAGGCTTCTACTAAAGCAGAGTATTGCTTCCCTTTGTAGTTATAATAAAAATGATAAAATGGAACATGAACTAATTTTGACTCTGAAATTGTATTGACATCTACTCCCGATTGAGAAAGCCAGTTCTTCGCAGATTCATATAACACGTCAGTTGTTACGAAATCTTTAATATCAAAGTCTTTCTTATTATATGGTTTCAGGCTTCCTGCAGGTATCTGAATGCTTTTTATCTCTGAGATCGGAGTTGAGCGGGCCGGTTGCAAATAAACTTTATCTCCGCCGGCATCCTGTGTTTTGAAATACCACAATGGAAAATAATAAAAATTTAGCTGCGATATCTGTGCTAACTTATCAAGATCTTTCACATGGAAATTACTTGCCATCCACCTTCTTAGATTTCCTTCGGCCTGATCTTTTGTAAAATTAGATGTTACAATGTAATGATTTACAACTTTACTCTTATCAATATAAATAGTAGAGCCGCAGAATTCGCACTGCGTAAATTTTTCATCAGTTGGCAATTTATTTTCACCGCCGCATTGAGGACAAATAATAATTGCAGACTCTAAAGTTTCTATCATGGTATAAACAAATTAATTTATTTCCTACTTTAATTATTAATATCTTAAAGTTATTATTTCCTTAATTTTCAGAATTTTTTTAAGTATTAATAAATATTTAAAGTTTCGATAATAGATCTTTTTTCTTTGCGTCAAATTCATCCTGTGTAATCAAACCATTCTCTTTCATCTTACCGAGCTTTTCAATAGTTGACATGATCTCATCGCTTGATAGTTTTACCGGCTGCTGACTGCCCTGATTTAGATTTTGCATCTGCTGTCCCATTATATTTGCCATAGTCATCCCCGCTCCTAATCCTGCACCTGCTCCGGCAAGCCCGCCTCCTTCGTTTTCGGCAGCCTTTTCAATCGCCCCTGCGGTTTTAAATTTAAGATATGAATCAAGATTACCAACGGCTCCCATTGAACTTCTTTCATTAATCTTTTCCTGAACTTCTTCGGGAGGAACTATTCCTATTATTATCAAATCCGTAAGCTCTATTCCCATCGAATTAAAGAAATCCGTTATTTCGGCTTTGACACCCGTTTCAATTTGTGAATAGTATTGTCCCAGATCAAAAACAGTCTTCAGATTTTTCCCCATTACAGAATTCAATCTTGATACTATAGCATCTCTTAAATAATCTTCAATCTCGTTAGTTGTATATAACCCCTGTGTCGAAACGATTTCCATCATGAATTGTCGCGGGTCTTTTATTCTGATTGAAAATTTTCCGGATGCTCTCAGCTGAACATATGTTAATTCCGAATCTTTAAAGTTAATAGGAGATTTTGTTCCCCATTTCAGGTCTATAAATTTTTTCATGGAAATAAAATAAACCTGCGCTTGGAATGGAGAAGTACCCCCGAAAGGAAGGCTTATTAATTTTGTAAGGAATGGAATATTTTGTGTTGTTAATGTATGTCTTCCTGCAGTAAATAAGTCTAAAGCTTTCCCATCCCTGTAAAATACTGCTGTTTGTGAGTCCTGCACAATAAGTTGCGTTCCCAACCGAAAGGCAGCCGAACCATCCTGCGGTTCCCGGTGAACCATAGCCCGGCCCGTCTCGTCAAAGAATTCTATTACATCTATTAAAGCCATTTTAATTTAGTTTAAGGTTAAAAATAAAATTATTGTTAATAAAATCAGAGTTTATACTTATAATGAATATTTTTTTAGATTCAGTATTAATGGGAATTTAAACAAATTACAATTGCCTGAGAAGGTTTTCTCTTTCGTCGAACTTTTTTAATAATTCATCTAAAGACCTTGAAATCTGCGAAACAATAATATTTAAATCTTCCTTTGCAGCTGCTTTAGTTTCAAGCTCCGAAAAATTCTTTTGTAAACTATCCACATCTGCAAGCAGGTTTGAATCGAATTCATACAATAAATTCAGCTTATCCTCTTTAATCTTCACCACCTCAAAAGCTCCGCTATAACCTCGTGCTGCAGACTTAAACTTTCCTATTGCATTCTCATTCTTCTTATCTATCTTTTCAAGATCAGCTGTTTCAAAGAGTTTTCCATTTTTTAAAAGATTAAGGATTGTATTTTTAATACTGACTTTATTGTCTTCCAGTCCCGAAGCAAGTTGATTTCTTAGTATTGTATCAAGTTCCCGGGCATTATCTTTATTAACATAGCCATCATAGTTAGGAATTTTCCTTTTAATTCGTTCAAGCCAGGATTCACCTGATTTAATTTGATCGAGCTTTGATGATAAATCGTTCATTAATTTATGGATTTAATTTTTAATTCAAAAAACTAATTTAGTATGAGAAATTAAAGGACATGATATTATGACTATTAAAATGATTCTCGTTGCTGCACTATTTTTGTTATTCTTCAATATACTTTCTGAGGGAAATACCCACCGTTTCAAATATAGTCAATCGCAAAATAATTTTCTTGACACAAATCTTAATAATTCAGTTTCTATAAAGGACGCTGTCGATTATGCTGCTCATCTCCTTGAAGGTGAGATTATAAGTGCAGAAAAGAAGTTCAGGAAAGATATTCCAATCTGGAAAATTAATCTGGTGACTCTGCAAAGGGGTATTATCGAATTTGAAATTTCAGGGCTGGATAAAAGTTTGTTGAGAATTGATGCTGACCAGGGTCCTTTTGATTATAATTTAAAATCTGATTCAACCTTACTGTCATTTATCGCTGCAAGGAAAATTGCTGAAGATGTAAATAGTCAAAAAATATTAAAATGGAATTTTACTAAGAATAAGGATAAATGGGAATATGATTTCTGGCTTTTTACTAAAACCGGTAAAGCACAGGTTAGAGTGGATGCTGAATCCGGAGAAATACTTTCCAATAAAAAGAAGAAATAATCTTTGATAAATAAATTAATTATAAATACCTGACTGTTATTATAATCTGTATCTTATTCTGCTTTTACTTTGTATTCAT
>JBBSDT010000167.1:0-7356 GCA_038240405.1 Ignavibacteria bacterium | reverse complement strand
GGGAATGTTTTTCATATATATGAGCAATTTTTTTTGCTTTATCCAATAGCTTCCTGCATTGCTTATATAAAGACTTATCATACAAGATCTGAACATCCCGGAGTATGTCCATAAGCTCATTCAGCTTTGACTTTTCCGAATGATACAGACGCAGGCTTTTCAGTATAGTGTTATACAGATAATTTTTAACAACATGAAGCTGGTTCAGGAATTTTTCATCCTTAAATTGTTTTCGAATTTCCTTTTCATCATATTCATCTTGTTTTTCTATCGCATCAAAAAGCTTCACATATTTATTGTTGTCACTGCCCTTAACATGCATGGTTGTGAATACTTTAAAGTATCTTTTTTCAGATTGGTCAAGTGATTTTATGAGCTGGAATAAGTCGTCCTTAACTTTCATTTAAAATGTACTTAATAAGACTCGGGTAATAATTAGTTTAACCCATATTTTAGTAGTGGTAAACAAAAAGCAATTTAGGCTAAAACCAACTGTAGCCCATTTTCATCCACGACCTGAAGGTCGTGGCAATTACTTCCTGAGTGTAATATGATTCACTTCTAATTACGTATTCTTGAAACTAATTATGTGTAATTTTTTTTAATTAATATTAGAATTATTTATTTTAATTACAATTCTTAATAACTTGAAACCTACGAATCATTGAATTATTGTTTGGACTTTTACGTAAAGTAGCCCTATTTTTGAATCAAATTAATTAATCAACTTGTTACACTGAAGTGACTCTTACTGAATTAATTAATTACAAGGAGAAATCAGAAGCATGAAAATTATTTTATTAGCGGCATTTTTAACAATTTCAGGTATTTCGGGTACCTTTGCCCAGGGCATAAATAATCCTACAGAACTCCAGGCCGAACCGGAAGATTCAAGCTATATAAAAATCAAATGGCATGATAATTCGAATAATGAAGCAGGATTTTTCGTAGAAAGATCTTTGATAAATGATACTTCGTCATGGGAAGTAATAGGAACGGTTCAGCAAAATGTAATACTGTATTTCGATTACTGGGTAACACGTGGACGTACCTATTATTACCGGGTTCAGGCATATAACGGACAGTCCAGATCTGGATATTCGAATATTGATTCAACTGTTTTGCTGGGAGATCCTTCTGTTATACCTTACGCTCCATCTGACTTAAGGGTAACAAAAACTTCCACTACAAGCATTACCATTCATTGGAATGATAATTCGTCTAATGAAAACGGTTTTATAATAGCCAGAAAAAGGGAGGATGAACTCATCTTTCAATATGTGGATTCAGTAGGAACCGACGTGCTTACTTACCAGGAGGTGGGTTTAACTCCCGATAACTTTTATCAGTACAAAGTTTGTGCATTTAATTTAAATGGCATATCGGATTATACGAATGAAGTTTCTGCAAGAACTGAAAATAATTCTTTCATTATCAATAACATCAATGAGGTACCGGGCAAGTTTTTTCTCGGAAACAATTATCCCAATCCTTTTAATCCAACTACTAATATAAGGTTCGGGGTAACAGTAAATTCATTTGTTAAAATGATAATTTATAATTCACTCGGAAAAGAAGTTGAAACATTACTAAGTCAAAACATACCTGTAGGAACTTACCAGGTAAAGTGGAATGGAGCACTTAACACTAGCGGAGTATATTTTTACAGATTTGAAGCTGAGTCTTTATCGGGTGCGCGTGAAAAGTTTACAGAAATCAAGAAGATGATTTTAATAAAATAAAGTTTAAAAAATAAATTAATCAAACAAAATGATACAAAAGAAAAAAACACTTAAGGTTACAGGTTTAACTATGCTTTTCCTGATGTTAGCAGCAACAACGTTTTCAAAAACATTTAACGTATCAGTAGCTAACTTTCAGTTCACACCACAGAACCTTAATAACGTTAATGTAGGAGATACAATCACATGGACAAGAATGAATGGCAGTCATACAACCACGTGTGATGGAACAAACGGAACTGTACGTCCTTCAGGGGCTGATGCCTGGAGTTCGCCACTGGATGCTTCTTCACCTACATTCTCTTATATTGTAAGAGTTGCGGGGATATATAATTACGTGTGTATTCCGCATAGTCCCGATATGACCGGCAGTATAACTGCGGTAACATCCTCAGTCACTCAAATTACGGAAATGGTCAGAGGCTTTGAGCTTTCTCAGAATTATCCTAACCCTTTTAATCCTTCCACCAGTATAAAATTTTCAGTTCCCAATTCTTCAGTAGTATTACTAAAAGTTTATGATAATATGGGAAAAGAAGTAACTACTCTGCTAAATGAAGGACTTACTGCTGGCACATACAGGATAAACTGGAATGCTGCAAATTTCACCAGCGGGATATATTATTATAAAATTGAGGCGGAACAATTTATTGAAACAAGAAAGATGTTGCTGATAAAATAATATTACTTGAATTTTTATAGTAAATAAAGTATTTAATTAATTAGGTTAAAACAAAATTAAAAATTATGGAGAAAGAGAATTTTAACAGAAGAGATTTTTTAAAGACCTCTTTTAAAACAATTGCAATCGGCTCATTAGCCCTAAGCGCTATTGACGTAAGGAAACTCTTAGCAAGAGCAGAGGTTGATAATTCTTCAACAGTTACAAAAGTGATTAATCTTTCTGACTATCCGGATCTTGGCAGCGTTGGAGGATATGCAAATATTGGAGACAGAAACATGGTAATACGAGTGGGTTCATCAAAGTTTATAACTCTTAATACTACATGTACACACAAGAAATGCAAAGTTGATTACGACGGTTCCAGCTTTGAATGTCCTTGTCACGGCTCTACATTTGACAAATACGGAAAGGTTACCGAAGGACCTGCGACAAAAAATTTAAAGAGTTATAAGACTACTTATAACTCCGATGATAATACTTTAAGTATTAATATGTAATTGGTAAAATAAAATCTGCTTCATTTTATTTTACTCCTTGGGATCCGGATTTTCTTGAATCCGGATTTTTTTTTGCGATAAAATTCACTTCTTCCATATATCGATAAAAATTATTAGAATTCTGTATTTCAATTTATTGAAATCTGTGGTGAAATTTTGAAATATATTTCAAAAAAGAGAAATATATTTCACTGCCATAAATTCTAGCCTACGTTTTCTTCTCAAAAATCCTCTTTTTATCTGGCACATTGATTGTCCATATGTAAAGTAAATTTGAACAACTTTATAATAAAAAATAACAAGGAGAATAACAAATGAACTTAGTAAAATTCAAAAAAGATTCAGATTTGCTGAACGACACATTCAAGACTATATTTCATAGTCCTTTATTTAATACATGGGAAACATCTCATCCCACTTCTAATTACATCCCAAAAGTAAGAATCAGCGAGGATAAAGATAACTTTTATATTAAGACGGAATTGCCGGGTATGAATAAAGAGGATGTCAAGATATCCGTTGAAAATAATGTATTATCGATAAACGGTAACAAGAAACAGGAAAAGAAAACTGAAGAAACCAATCTTATAATTAATGAAATTTACTACGGGGAATTCAGCAGAAACTTTAACTTATCAAACGATATAAAGACCGATGCTATTGAAGCTATTTTTAATGATGGCGTGCTTAATATAACACTTCCTAAAGTTGAAGAAGCAAAACCTGTTGTAAAAGAAATAAATATAAAATAATATTTCAATAACTCACACTAATTTTATAATTGATAATGCAGAAGCTCAAGCAGCTTTTGCATTATTTTAATTTTTTAAGAAAGGAAAAAAAGCAATGGGTAAGATAATAGGAATTGATCTTGGGACAACCAACTCATGCGTAGCGGTTATGGAAGGGAATGATCCGGTAGTTATTCCTAACTCTGAGGGAGCAAGAACAACTCCTTCCGTAGTAGCATTTTCAAAAACCGGGGACAGGCTTGTAGGAGATCCTGCCAAAAGGCAAGCAGTCACAAATCCGCAAAATACTATTTTTTCCATTAAACGATTTATGGGAAGAAGATATGATGAAGTTACTGAAGAGATCAAGAAGGTACCTTATAAAGTAATTAAAAGTGACAATGATACAGTAACAATTGAAATTGATGATAAGGGACAGAAGAGAGTGTATTCCCCGCCGGAAATATCAGCCATGATCCTTCAGAAGATGAAAAAAACTGCTGAAGATTATCTGGGACAAACTG
Organism: Ignavibacteria bacterium; assembly: GCA_038240405.1. Taxonomy (GTDB): domain Bacteria; phylum Bacteroidota; class Ignavibacteria; order Tepidaquicellales; family Tepidaquicellaceae; genus JAGPCH01. The sequence goes on along the minus strand of JBBSDT010000167.1, from coordinate 3,177 downwards.
TAACAGAAGCAGTCATAACTGTCCCGGCTTATTTCAATGACTCACAAAGACAGGCGACTAAAGATGCAGGAAAGATTGCAGGACTTGATGTAAAAAGAATTATAAACGAGCCGACTGCTGCAGCTCTTGCATACGGTCTCGACAGAAAAAAAGCTAATGAGAAAGTTGCAGTATATGATTTAGGAGGAGGTACTTTTGACATTTCTATTCTTGAGTTAGGCGACGGTGTTTTTGAAGTAAAATCGACAAACGGTGATACGCATTTAGGTGGTGATGATTTTGACCAGAAATTAATTGACTATTTGGCTGACGAATTCAAGAAAAAAGAAGGAATTGATTTAAGAAAAGATCCAATGGCGCTCCAAAGACTCAAAGAAGCTGCTGAAAATGCAAAGAAAGCTCTTTCCTCAAGCTCGCAAACTGAAGTTAATCTTCCTTATATTACTGCCACTGCCGAGGGTCCTAAATTTTTATTGGAAACAATAACAAGATCGAAGTTTGAATCATTAATAAATGATCTTGTTGAAAAGACTGTAGGACCTTGCAAGAAAGCAATAGAAGATTCAGGGTATAAAGTTGGCGAAATAGACGAAGTGATTCTGGTCGGAGGTTCCACAAGAATTCCTTTAGTTCAGGAAACCGTTAAAAAACTGTTTGGTAGAGAGCCTAATAAGAGTGTAAACCCTGATGAAGTTGTTGCAATTGGCGCAGCTATTCAGGGAGGAGTTCTTGCCGGAGATGTTCATGATGTATTGCTGCTTGATGTTACCCCGCTGTCTCTTGGAATAGAAACTTTAGGTGGAGTAATGACCAAATTGATTGAATCAAATTCTACAATACCTACAAAGAAATCACAGGTATTTTCCACTGCTTCCGATAATCAGCCTTCGGTTGAGATTCATGTTCTTCAAGGGGAAAGACCAATGGCTTCTGACAACAGAACATTAGGAAGATTTCACCTTGATGGAATCCCTCCTTCGCCTCGCGGAGTTCCGCAGGTTGAAGTAACATTTGATATCGATGCTAACGGAATCTTAAATGTATCTGCAGTAGAAAAGACCACCGGTAAACAGCAACAGATCAAGATAACACATTCTTCAGGCTTATCTGAAGCGGAGATTGAAAAAATGAAGAAGGATGCAAAAGAACATGAAGCGGATGATTTGAAGAAAAAAGAAATGATTGAAATGAAGAACCAGGCTGATGCCATGGTATTCCAGGGAGAGAAACAATTAAAAGAATTCGAAACAAAGCTTACTCCGGAATTACGTTCAAGGGTTCAACTGGCAATTGACAGGTTGAAAGATGCAGCAAAGAGTGATAATGCAGGCACTTTAAAATCTGCTATGGATGAATATAATACTATATGGAATGAAGCTTCCTCTCAAATGTATTCTCAATCAACCGGTGCGGGTGACGGCCAGCCGAACCAGCAAGGTCAGCCGGGAGAGTCACAACCCGGAGGAGAACAATCCACAAATGCAGAGGGAAATGTAGAGAATGCTGATTTTGAAGTGATGGACGACAAAGATAAGAAGTAGTCCGGAACGAATATATTAATTTAGAAATTTAAGGCCACCTGTTGAATAGCAGGTGGCCTTTTCTTTTAATGATTTGAATAAAGAATACCAATCCTTTATTTTGAATCTATCAAGTTACTCATAAATCTAAACAACGATCTTCATACAAAACTTTCCATTCAAAAATCATACTATGAAAACAAATATTATCAGTAATAAAAAATTGCTTAGTTTATTTATCAGCTTTACATTTCTTGGCTTAATTATTTTTTTAACTCTTAGTTCGTTTTCCGTTATTGAACCAACTGAAACACAACCTAAATACTCGGAGGTAAGAATATTTGCTACTAATGAGTCGGATTTCAAAAAAATGACGGAGGAAGGTCTTATAATTGACCATGCAAACAGTAAACCCGGAAAATATTTAGATGCCTGGTTATCCGATTATGAAATAAATTTATTGAATAACTCTCACGTTCCTTACCAGGTTCTCATTGCTGACTGGAATGTATATTATAGCAACCAGAAAAAGATGACACAACCGGAAATTGATGCTCAAATAAAAAAAGCAAAAGAAAACGATAATGTATCACATTCAATCTATGGTACTATGGGAGGTTATCTTAAATATACCGAAGTCATTGCCAAGCTGGATTCGATGAGACTGCAATACCCACAATTCATTTCGCAAAAATTTTCTCTGGGTACGACTTTTCAAGGACGGCAAATGTGGGCTGTAAGAGTTACCAAGAACCCGGATGCACCCACCGGCAGACCGGAAACATTTTACAATGCTTTGATACATGCCCGTGAGCCGGAAAGTATGGAAACACAGATGTATTACTTTTACTGGCTGTTTGAAAATTACAACATAGATCCTGTAGCAACATATATTTTAAATAACAGGGAGATTTACTGGCTTCCTGTATTTAATGCTGACGGATATGTCTATAATGAATCCACAAATCCGGATGGAGGCGGAATGTGGAGATGCAACCGGCACGGAACTACCTGCGGCTGGGTGGACTTAAACAGAAATTTCGGAACATTCCAGTTTTGGAATTCTTCCAATGGCGGTTCCAGTACAGATTCCTGCAGCGGCGGTCAAAGCACTTACAGGGGGACATCTCCATTTTCGGAAATTGAAACAAGGAATATTTTAAATTTCGTTAGCTCCAGAAACTTCAGCACAGCATTCAATGCACATACTTATGGAAACTATTTATTAAAACCATGGGACTGGATAGATCCTAATCCTACTCCTGATGACAATAAGTTCAATCAATACCTTTCAGATATGAGTGGAACCAGCAACTATGTAACGGGTACAACTTCACAAACACTGGGTTATTTTGTAAGGGGAGGTTCTGATGACTGGTTTTATAATGACTCTGCTCATGCAGGTCATCATATATTCGGAATCACACCTGAGACTGGCAACCTCTTTTGGCCGCCACAAAGTGAAATTATACCACTTGCTCAGAACATGTTGTATTCAAACCAGTACATGTCTCTTATTGCCGGTCCGTTCGTTAATACTATTTCTAATTCATTTGACCATCCGACCTATACGCCCGGGCAGTCAGGAACTTATAAGGTCGTTTTCAAAAATAAAGGACTGATGACTGCCTCAAATGTAAAAATCATTTTAACTCCT
>JBBSDT010000166.1:0-7379 GCA_038240405.1 Ignavibacteria bacterium | reverse complement strand
TTTAACAATCATAACATCATATTAAGATTTTTGATTAAATTCAAAACATATTAGAAAAAAATAATTTAATTTGGATATTACTGAATTTTAGGAGGAAAAAGGTATTTCTTTCCTTGAATTACAAACTTTTAATAAGTAGTTTAGATAATATATAATGAATTCCGTGATAAAAAAACCCGTTAATACTGAAATAATTTCCCCCAATACTGTTAATGAAGAATTAAATCCTGACAATGAATTTGACATTGATGGTAGTGAAGAAGCCGAGGTTGTTTCTGAAGATGAATTAAAAAAAAGGAAAGAGGATTTCGATGCAGAAGCAATGCCTCATATGAATCTACTTCATAATTATGCTTATAAAATTACCGGGAATCAACTTGATGCCGATGATTTACTTCAGGAAACTTATCTGAGAGCATTTAGATTTTTCAATAAATTTGAAAAGGGAACCAATTGTAAGGCATGGCTGTTCCGTATAATGAAGAATTTGTTCATTAATAAATACAGGAAGAACCAGAAAGAACCGGGAAAAGTTGATTATGACGATATTGAAAATTTCTTTGACAACATTCGTTCTGATAAAATAGACAGTACCGATCTTCAGGAGAAAGTTTTTTCAAATTTATTAGATGATGATTTAACGAACGCCTTAAACTCCCTGCAGGACGATTTTAAAACAGTTGTAATTCTTTGTGATCTGGAAGGACTAAGCTATGAAGAAATTGCCGACTTTGTTCAATGTCCAATAGGAACTGTAAGAAGCCGGCTGCATCGGGGAAGAAAAATGCTTCAACAGAAACTTTATGATTATGCAAAGACCCGGGGCTATGATGTTGAAAATAATCTTATAAAATAAACTAATTTCATTATATTAATCTTTACTAATTAACATCCGATGTCAGATTTAACTTCTAACAACCCCCAGGAGAACTCCAATTTAGATGGTTACAATTCTCAAAATTTTGAACTTATTACTTCCTATATTGATAATCAAATATCAAATAGTGAAGAAAGAGCCAGTATTGAGAATCTTATACAGACCGATAACAATTATTACAATCGGTATATTTTTGAAAAACTTACAAAAGAACTTTTCAAAAAAAGAATTAAGAGAATAGAAACCCCAGTATATATATATAAGAATATCGGAAAAAGTATTGAGAAGTATATACATGACTCTTCCAAAGCTTCCTCGGTATTGAACACAGCTCCTGGTATTGATTATGTTAGTCAAATCAAAACTGAAAAATCTCACCTAAAAAGAAATCTTGTGTATTCCCTGTTAGTTTTTTCCTTGTTTATAATTGCTGCCTTTGGCTTATACAATTATTTGAATAAAAATTCTGAATTCCGTGAAAATGATCTGGTTGCAGTTTCACGCAGTGTCTTTGACAAGGTTGAATCCGGACAGATAAAAGTACAGCATCAATGTAGTAATGCAAAAGACCTGGCAGATACGATGGACAAATATTTAGATTTTAAAGTTTTTATTCCCGATGTAAAAGACGCAGTTCTGATTGGTGGTGCATGTGATGAAATTAATGGCGAAAAGCTTGCACACATAATTCACAGGAAGGGTAATTTACTTATTTATACCTTACAAGCCTGCAAGAAAGATGTGATGTCAAATTACGATAAAATCATTTTAAATGATAAATTTAAAGGATATGTAAATGAAGGGAAAAATTGGTTCCCCTGTCTTAAAGATAAAAATAAGACGGCAGTAGTTTGGTATAAAGATAATGTGATATGTTCAACTGTTGCAGCGATGGATTCACAGGATATAGCAGTGATATTGTCGAATTATAAATAAATCTAACATTATATACGTGAACATGAAACTTTTTAAATATTTCAATTTGCTTTTTTTTGTCTTTTTGCTTTGCGCATGCAATAAAGATAATATCGATCAAAAAAGTTCAGAGAAATTAAATGAAAAAAAGGAAGCAATTAACAAGAAGACAAACGACAATAAGGAGATTAACAATGAAGCAAGCTCCGGTTTTTATAAGGTGCAAAGTGTTGAGAAATTAGGAGGAAAAAACATCGCTCCAAATTTTACCTGGAATGAAAATGGAAAGGAAATGTCGCTTAAGAGCTTAAGAGGGAAGATAGTTCTTTTAAACCTTTGGGCAACATGGTGCGGACCCTGTGTAAAAGAGATGCCTGATCTTTCAAATTTATCTAAAGAATTGAAAGATAAAAACTTTCTTATGCTAGGCATGAATGTATTCCAGCAGGAAGGTTCAAAAAAGGTTGAAGATTTTCTAAAAACAAATCCTGTATCATACACAATTTTGGATGGCAATCAGGAAATAGTAGATGCCCTGGGTGAATCAAGCGGTACAAATATTGAAGCAATCCCTACTACATTTATAATAGATAAAGATGGAAAAATTGCTGAAACGATTGTTGGCGGACGTGACAAAGATTCCTTCATGAAAATAATTAATAAGTATATTAATTGAAATAATTATCTTATTTTAATATATGACTCAAAGAAATTGCTTTCTTTGGGTTTTTTAATTTTATAGAACATGTTTTCTTGATTAAAATACATAAGAAGATTAGTATATTTGGTTCTACAGGTTCGATTGGTTCCAATTCACTGGAAGTCATTGATAATCTAAGTAAAAATGGATATGATATCGATGTTGTTTATCTAACTACAAATTCAAGAATTGACCTTCTAGCTGCACAAATCAAAAAATATTCTCCCCGAGGTATATTAATCTTAGATAAAAAGGCTTTTTCAGATTTTAATTTAAATTACAACTTTAAGGAATTAGAAATACTTAGTGGTTGCGAGGGATTACTGGAATTATCAAGACGTACCGATTATGATTTATTAATCAATGCGCTGGTTGGCTTTTCCGGACTTATGCCAACTGTGGAAGCATTAAAATCCGGAAAGGATGTAGCAATTGCCAATAAAGAATCCCTGGTAGTTGCAGGAAAAATAATAAATGAGCTCACAAGTAAAAACGGAACTAATCTTTTTCCAATAGATAGTGAACATTCTGCAATATTACAATGTTTGATAGGTGAAAAAAAGCAATCTGTCTCAAGGGTAATCTTAACGGCATCGGGTGGTCCGCTATATAATAAATCCGCTGAAGAAATAAAAAATACAAGTGTTGAGAACGCATTAGCACATCCTAACTGGAAGATGGGTCAAAAGATTACGATTGATTCGGCTACAATGATGAACAAAGGGCTTGAAATTATTGAAGCAAAATGGCTGTTTGATTTAAATACTAATCAAATAGATGTTTTGGTTCATCCTCAATCTATAATTCATTCTATGGTTGAATTCATTGATGGCTCATTAAAGGCTCAATTAGGAATGCCGGATATGAAAATCCCCATTCAATATTCTTTAACTTATCCGGATAGAGTTTTTTCAAACTATTCTACAATTGATTTTAAAAAACTGAAACCTTTAACTTTCGAAGAACCAGATTTAGATAAGTTCAAATGCCTGAGAATAGCTTACGATGTTCTGAAAGAAGGCGGAACATTCCCCGTTGTTATGAATGCTGCCAATGAAGTTGCTGTAGACTTGTTCTTGAAAAGAAAAATTAATTTCCATGAGATTTCCGAAATTATTGAAACTCAATTAAACAAGCATACAAATAAGCAGGAATATAATTTAGCCGACATTGTACAAATTGATACAATTACCCGAAATAATATCTTAAACGAGCCAATTAATACTTACAAATAATTTTAGTTTAAATATAATTTTAATTTAAATCAGATAACTACATAGCCAAAATAAAATGGAACTATTTAACACGATATTTTACTTCTTAATTGTTATAGGAATATTGGTTTTTATACATGAATTCGGGCATTTCATTGCAGCAAGACTTACAGGGATGAGAGCAGAAGTTTTCGCTTTGGGAATTGGATACAGATTATTCGGATATAATAAAGTGAACGGTTTTACTTTTGGTAAACTAAATAATGAAATAGAACTTGAAGATAATACTGACTATAGAATTTGCGCTTTTCCAATAGGAGGATATGTTAAAGTAGCGGGAATGATAGATGAAAGTATGGACAAGGAATTCATGAATAAAGAACCAATGCCATATGAATACCGAGCCAAACCTGTTTGGAAGAGAATGATTGTAATAACTGCAGGAGTAATAATGAACTTCATTCTTGCATTTTTGATTTTTTATATTCTGACTAGGGTTGAAGGGAAGTCAATTCATGAAACCACTACAATAGGGTATATCTCACAAAATACCCCTTCACGAAATTCTGATTTAAAGGCGGGTGATAAAATCATTTCTATCAATAATGTCCCCGTTAATTCCTGGGATGAGGTTCTATCAAAGCTTTATTTTGATAATTTAGGTGAGGCACTAACCTTTTTAGTAAATCGAAATGGAAAAGAAATTATTGTAAACGTTCCCAAAGATAAAGTCGGAGATTTAACAGAAAAAACCTTCGGATTGTCTCCGGAAGGAATGCTTCCAGAAATTAACGACATTATGTCAGGTAAGCCGGCTGAAAAATGCGGACTGCAAAAGGGTGACATTGTTACTGAGGTTAACGGGACCAAAGTTTCAAACTCTCAGCAGCTCACTGATTTGATCCGGGAAAATGCGAATAAGCAAACTTCAATTAAGTGGATACGAAATTCGACAGAAATGAATTGCAATGTAACTCCCTCTTCAGATTCAACTATTGGGGTTACTCTGAGCGGAAAATATGCAGGACCCTCCAAAGAAATAAAATACAATTTGGTGTCGGCTATCCCAATCGCAGGTTATGACATGTATCATTACGGTATAGAATTGTTTTATAAGACAATTGTTAAGATAATTAAAGGTGAAGTTCCTTTTAAGAAAGCCATTGGAGGACCCGTAAAAATAGCCCAAGCTTCCGCACAATCAGCAGAAGGTGGTATAATTACATTTCTTAAATTTTTAGCTTTACTATCTATATCTCTTGCTGTTATAAATATATTACCTTTTCCGGCGCTTGATGGAGGTCACTTTATGATATTAATTTATGAGGCTATTGTAAGAAAACCAGTTCCGTACAAAGTGCAGGTAGTATTACAAAATGTAGGCTTCGCTTTGTTACTTGCCTTTATGATTTTTGTGGTTTACAATGATATCATTTCTATCAAATAATCTGTTGTATCTTGAAATCAAAAAATCAAAGCAATATATTGGAGTAAAAATAGGCAGTAAAAAGGAAGGGTGGGTGAGTGGCTGAAACCAACGGTTTGCTAAACCGTTTCTATTAAGCTAATATATTAAATACTTCAATTCCTTTTAGACACTTCACACTTAATTTCACATATCCAGACCTTAATTTCCATACTTTTTTGACTTCAGGGAAGGAGTTACAAAAATGTTTCTCTCAAAACGTCAAAACGGTTTTTATTACTTGTTCATTCTTGATGAACATACAGGCAAAAGAAAAATGATTTCCTGTAAGACAAAGTATAAACCGGAAGCAATGAAATTCTTATCTAATTTTAAAACCACTTCTAAGGATTTACGGAAACAAAATTCAATGCAGGTTTTACGACTATCTGACTTACAAACGGAAGTATTAAAATATGTTTCCGATAATCTGAGAAAATCCACTTGTCAAATTTATAAAAGGGTTTTTAAAGATATGCTTAGGATCATAGGCAATAAACCATTAAGACTTTTTACAATATCAGATATTGAAAATTATAAATCATTCCGGATCAAAGAAGTAAAACAAGCGACTGTAAACATTGACTTAATGACAATTAAAGCATTATTTAATATAGCAGTCCGGTTTAATTGGATTATTTCAAATCCCTGTAATTCCGTTAAGAAAATAGCTATTCCGCAGAAGGAAAGGTTAAGTCTTAATGAAATTGAAATAAAAATGATCCTGAATAATGCTAAAAATGATTTATTAGTTAAAATTATCAAGTTTGCCTTATATACAGGTTGCCGGTCAAATGAAATTTTAAATGTTCAATGGAAAGATATTAACTTTCAAGACAGGATTATAAACATTCTTAACAAAGAAGATTTCAAAACAAAGACTGGAAAGCAAAGGCAAATCCCTATTTCTGATGAACTATTTAAATTATTAAATGAAATGTTAGGTCAAAATTCCAATGATAATATTTTAAGCCTTTTCAATCCGGACAAATACATTTTTTCATTGAGATACGGAACAAGAATGAGAATTGATTATGTAAGCAAAGAATTTAAGAAAATACTAAGGAAATGTAATTTACCGGAAAAATATCACTTCCATTGCTTAAGACATACATTCATTACAAATCTTATTAAATCCGGAGTGAATATAAATTATGTTAAAGAGATTGCCGGACACTCGGACATTCAAACATCAATGAATTATATCCATATTGTAACAAATGATTTAAGGGAAGCTGTGAATATGGTTAATTACTCTTAGAAAGTGCTTAGAAATGATTTATGAAGGAATTAGAGCCTTATTGAAAGCGGATTTGGAATCCGCTTTTTGTATGTAAACAAATTTGATGAATTGGATTAACATTGGTTTAAAGAATTTTAAATCTTAACTTTTAATAAAATTTTTATTTAAAATAACTACATATTTGGGAGGATAAAAAATGAATAGATTTATTCTTACAGTTTTATTTTTACTTTGTTGTATCAACTGTTCTATTGCCCAATGGCACTCGCAATTAAATTATACATATTCCCTTTCTGATGTCCAATTTATAGATAGCAACACTGGTTTTGTTACAATTGGAAGTATTGGGGTTTCAGGGTCAAATAATGGAGGAATTCTTAAAACTACAAATGCAGGAATTAATTGGGAAGTTCAAGTGTCCGGTTTAGAATTTTTGGTATCTTTGAATTATGTTAATAATAAACTTTTTGCGTTTGGAAGTTCAAATACTTTCTTGCTTTCAACTGATTTTGGAAATTCTTGGATATTAAAAAGCCATCCAATGTCCAGTTTAGCTTCTTCATTTTTCATAAATGACAATACAGGTTGGATTAGTGGATGGTCATCTCAAATTCAAAAAACTACTAATGCAGGAACAAATTGGTTTATTCAATACAATGAAGCCATAGCACATCCTATAATAGATATATATTTTACAAATCAAACAACAGGTATTGCATTAGTATATGGGACTGGAAACATCATCAGAACCTCAAATGGTGGCTCAAATTGGAATGTAGTTTTTACTGGAACGGAATACGAATATAATATATCTAAAATATGTTATGTATTGGTTCGGCGGAAAATGGAATTTTCAAATTTGAATTTAGGTAGATCATGAAGCTAAGTTTCTGATATTAATTCTGTTAATTCTTGCCCCAGTTAACTTCTTTTGTCTTACATTAAGTTTCTCTTTAACAGCACCT
>JBBSDT010000165.1:0-7408 GCA_038240405.1 Ignavibacteria bacterium | reverse complement strand
GATCTTCGGATTAGTTATACGAGGCCAATTGAACTTTGGAAAATACAAAACTTTATTCGGATCGGTATTAGTAAGTGACATTGTATAACCGCTTCTACCGTGGAAAGCCTGTTGGAAATGAATAACCTGGTGACCTTTTTCTACTTTGTAACCCTAATGAAAATTTTTCCTCACTTTCCAGTCGAAGGCTGCTTTTAAAGCGTTTTCAACTGCGAGAGCTCCGCCTTCTATGAAGAATGAATATTTAAAATAAGAAGGTACTGCAATCCGGAAAAAAGTATTTACAAATTCGGCCTGGATCTCTGTATATATATCAGATAATGATGGTTTATTTACTGCTACTCTGCCTATTTCCTCAATAAATTCTTCATTATTAAGTTTAGGATGATTCATTCCAAGTGGATTCGACGCAACAAATGTAAAAAAATCCAGTAGTTTTCTTTTATGCTTGGAATCATACAGATACGATCCCTGTGAATTTTTTAAATCTATGGTAATATCAAAACCATCAACCAGCAGGTGTTTTTTTAAGGCGCTCTGTACTTCCTGGGGCGGAATATTAAACTTATTAATAAGTTCTCCATTGGAATTTATTTGAAGGCTGGTTTTTTTATCTAAGGTTTGAGTTGTCATAGTTTCAAAGTTAAAAAATTATAAAATTTATTTTATTAATTCATTTAAAAAATTATTAGAAAGATAACCTGTATTTTAAATAACATTACCAATAATACAGGGATCTTCTTTTTTTGATTTTAAAAATTTCATAAAATCTGTCAATATGTTTTCTGATACGATGAAAACAAGTCCAATGCCGAGATTAAAGGTTTTTCTCATTTCGGGTTCGGAAATATGTCCCTTCTTCTGTAAGAAATCAAATATATAAGGTCTCTTCCATGACTTCCAATTAATATCTATTCCCATATTTCTTTTAATCACACGTTTTGTATTACCTATAATCCCGCCGCCTGTGATATGTGAGATTGAATTTATCTTAAATCTTTTTATCGAGCTTTGTATTATATTCAAATAGGATCTATGAACCTTTAATAATTCTTCTCCGAATGTTAACCCCAGTTCAGAATTATACTGGTTCAATAATCTTTTTGTTCCCAATAGCTTTCTTACTAAAGAATAACCGTTTGTATGAAGTCCGTTGGATCTGAGACCAATTAATACATCATTTTTTTTTACGTTGTCTGCATTTAAAATTTTATTTTGCCCGGCAATTCCCACTATCATTCCTGCCAGATCAAAATCAGTCCCATGATACAGCCCGGGCATTTCTGCAGTTTCACCGCCAATCAGTGAGCAGGAATTATTTTTGCACCCGCGGGCAATTCCTTTTATAATTTCTACTGTTGTATTGCTTTTAAGCCTTCCGGTGGCATAATAATCTAAAAAAAAAAGAGGAACAGCGCCGCAAACAGCAATATCATTTACGCAATGGTTAACAAGATCCTCGCCGATTGAATCAAACTTGTTTAGTTGAGCTGCAATCTTCAGCTTTGTACCTACCCCGTCAACACTCGAGACTAAGACAGGATGTTTATATTTTTTAAAATCAATTTTGTAAAATGCGCCAAAGTTACCGATGCCGTATTGTACGTTTGGAGTGAAAGTTTCTTTAACGAGGGGTTTGATTTTGTTTATGAAAATTTCTGCTTCATTTATATTTACGCCAGCAGACTTGTAACTTACTTTCACATACCAAAGTACTCAAAAAGGGCATTCTTATCAATGAAAAACGGACTAGGATTAAAGGATTTTAGGATTAAAAATCTTGAACCAGGATTAAAGGATTAAAAATCTGAACCAGGATTAAAGGATTAGAGGATTACAGGATTATAGGATTATAAAACATTATATGGATATTTTATGATAGATTTAAATCCTGAAATCTTTTAATCCTGTGAATCCTGGTTCAGACAATTTTAATGTGAGTCAAGGTTCAGACAATTAATCCTGAAATCTTTTAATCCTGTGAATCCTGGTTCAGACAATAATCCTGAAATCCTTTAATCCTGTGAATCCTGGTTCAGACAATTTTAATGTGAGTCAAGGTTCAGACAATAATCCTGAAATCCTTTAATCCTGTGAATCCTGGTTCAGACAATTTAATCTTTTAATCTTTTAATTATAGTCGGATTCAATGGCGAAATGACTCTTACAAAATTTGATGAATTATTGTATCCGATTATTACATCACTTAAATCCACAAAATTATCTCCATTCAGGTCTGTTGGTATTCTTAAACCGGTTAAAAAATTATAAGTGTCGTTATAAATATTAATAATATCCGACAGATCAACAACCCCGTTATTATCTACGTCGCCGCTATAAATACAGTACTTTGTGCCCTTAAGTACTAAATTATTGCCATATGCCTGTGTATTGGAAAAAGTAAAATCATAGTTATAAGGTAATCCGCTCGCAGTAAGAGCTTCCCCTCCCGACTTACTCCATGTCTCAATACAATTAAAGTGCTTTATTACAATATAATATTGGGATGACTGAGCATTTGTAAAGAAAAAGGTTCCTGAAAAAGATATTGTATCTATTTCACTTTTAGCTGAATCTTTCAATGCATATGGAGCAAAAGTATCCCTGAGGTAAAGGGTTACGGAATCTTTTCTTGAAAGGGAATTTAATGAAGCGTCATACATTCCTTCCATTAAAACTGTTAAATTGACCCTGATGCTTCTTATAGGGAGATAATCTACAAATCCAAGCACAGTGCTGTCCGGTTTGTGAAAAATATGCGCCTCAACGGAGTCAAGATTGCTGGTTCCCCAATAGTTATTTTCTGCTTTTACGGAATCAGGCGTGTTATTAAATAAATCAAAGATCTTACCGGAATTTCCATTGCTGTATATTTCATTCAAGCCCGCATCTGTAGTGTCTGAGCTTGTAAGATCTCCCAAATTTGGTTTTGCAGTTCCCTGGATAGTTATTCCCCAGAGATTTCCTCTTATAAGATTTCTTGTCACAATGGATTTTTGAGTATTGCTTCCGTTAAAATTAATTCCGCTTCCGCCAAGAGAAGGGACGTTTTGAATATTATTACTGTCAATAATATTATTGTTGATATAAACATTTGAACTTCCGCCTGCTATAGCAATTCCATAACGGTTATGTTTAATTATATTATTTTCGATAATAAGATTTGGAATAGAACCTACCGGCAAAAATGAAATTCCTCCCGCCTGATTGAACAATCCGAGAATTGTATTTCCCCTGATTATCATAGGAGCTGATGCAGTAGCCCCGAAATTAATTTGAGGAGTGTTCGCATTGTCTGAATTATTTTCGTAAATGAAATTATTTAGAATTTGCGGGGAAGAAGCAATATTGGCTCCTGATACAATCGCAGCTCTTCTGTTCCGGAATATTTTACAATTGGAAACTATCGAATTGGAACGAAAGAATGAAATAGCGCCGCTTGCAAAAGAACTGTTCAAAGTATTATACCTTATTATACAACTATCAATCAGAATATTACAATCAAGCATTCTTATTGAATTGCCGTATTCCATAATTAATTTTTTCAAATACGAGCCATCGCTTAGATCTTCAAATTTTAACCCGAGATATTTTAGCGAAGTATCCTGTGCAGTTATCTTAACTGAATCCGGAGGGCTTACAATAAATACTCCGTTGATATCCACGAACACTCCGGTTCCGAATTTCAATGTGGAATTGGAAAGAACTTTTATAGTATCGCTTGCGGAAATAGTAATAGTATCGTTAAAGAGATAACTTCCCGAAGCAAAGGTAACATTGCCACCGGAATTAGATACAAGGCTGTCGAGTGTCCAGTTTTTTCCCGATCCGGGAGTGGAATAATTTGAATAGATGTTTGTAGTTAAAGCGAAAATAAGAAGTATCAGTAATTTCTTCATAACGTTTTTTGGTTAGTTATTTTATTAATTAAATTTAGGATTTATGAAAATTAAAAATATAATTAAATTATCTTCCAAACAGTTTTGAATCCAGAATTCCCCAATTCTGTTATTCCCTCAATCCACAATTCTGTCATTCCCGCAATCTTTTGAGCGGGAATCCAATGAACTTGAAATCAGAATTTTTTAAAATAATTTTTAATAATGTCACCCCGAACAAATTATATTCTTTATCTAAAATAGTTTTAAAATTTTATATCGTCTGCTCAATCTTTCTGAAAATTATTGTTGATTGGATTCCCGCCTAAAGATTGCGGGAATGACAAACTTTTTTTTTACAAGATTAGGAAACTATAAAATAAAATCCTGAAAGGATTGATCTTAAAAATATAGTAAGACTAATTGCTTAAAATTAATAAATTTAATCTTTGGATATTAATGATTAATTTGTCTTAAATTAACCATAACTAATGCAGATTTCGTATGACGCTCTTCCATCCTACAATGAGTTATTCCTCAGTTATATAGGCGATTTTAACCGCTTAAAAAAATTTTACAACTACGATTACAGAAAAGACGAAAACTTCCTGAAATGTATTGAACTGAAAAAAGAGACATACATGAACGGGAAGAATTTTTTGAGAAATGATATTTGCGAAATACTTAAGCTTCAAAATCAGAACTTCAATTCTTCACAAAAAACATTCCACAATATAGAATTACTGAATAACCCCGATACGTTTGCAGTTGTCACCGGGCAGCAGCTTGGTCTTCTTACCGGACCTTACTATACTATCCTTAAAGCCATAAATACTATTCAATTATCGGAAGAATTGAATCAGAAATTTCAGGGATCGAAGTTTGTGCCTGTATTTTGGCTTGAAGCTGACGATCATGATTTCCTGGAGATCAACAACATTAATATTATCAGCAAAGAAAATGAGTTGAAAAATATTAAATATTTCGAAGGCGGCGAAGAGTCAGAAAAATATTTAAAGCCCTCCGGAAATATTGTGCTTGATAACTCCATAAATACATTCATAAACAGTTTAAAAGATTCATTTAATAAATCTGACTTTAGTGATAGAATATTTGAGTCAATAACAAAATCTTATAGTGCCGGGCTGAATTTAAAAACAGCATTTGCACGATTCCTGAATTCAATTTTAGTTGATAAAGGATTAATATTTATTGATCCTTCGGATAAAGAAATAAAACAATTTCTGAAGCCGGTTTTTGGAACTGAACTAAAAACATTTCCCCAGGTATGTGAGAAAGTAATTAATACTTCTGTCGAGCTTGAAGAGAATTTTACAATGCAGGTTAAACCTAAAGCAATAAATTTATTTTATATTCATGAAGGCAACCGTTACTTGCTTGAACCCAGAGAGAATGAGATTTTTGCACTAAAACATTCACGGCAGAAATTTTCAAAGGAAGAGTTATTCGGAATATTAGAATCAAACCCTGAGAGATTTAGCTGGAATGTAGTTACCCGTCCGATTTGCCAGGATTATCTCTTACCTACTGTAGCATATATAGGTGGTCCTTCTGAAATTTCATATTTCGCACAGTTCAATGATGTTTATAAATTTTTCAATATCCCTATGCCGGTAATTTACCCAAGGACCTCGGTTACAATTATCGAAGGAAAAGTAAAGGCATTTCTGGAAAAGTATAATTTAAAATTTACTGAACTGTTTAGTGAAAACGAAATCAGCAAAAAATTATTGAGAAATCTATCGGATGTGAGCGCTGAACAAATATTTTCAGATATGCAGGAGGAACTAAGGGGAATTTTTTATACCTACGAAAAGGAGTTGTCAAGGATAGATCCTAATCAGACAGAGTCCTTCGCGAAAAGAAACCGGCAGTTCCTGGATTCTTTAATTGTAGCAAGAGACAAGTTTATAAGTCTCCAGAATAATCAAAATGAAGTTATATCAAATCAGCTGAAGAAAATTTTGATTAATGTTTACCCGAAAAATGCATTGCAGGAAAGGATATTAAACATAACCTACTTTTTGAATAAGTACGGAACAAATATTATAGAAAAGATGATGAACGGGATTGAAGTAGGTGTGTTTGAACACCAGCTGCTTGATGTCTCTTCCGGCGCCAATTCCTCAACTTAAGTTGCATGATATAAAGAAAATATTAATAATCAGGCTTTCTTCCTTCGGAGATATCATACTTTCTTTCCCTTTAATTAAGATATTAAAAGAGAAATTTCCTGATGCCGGGATTGATTACCTTACGAAAAAAAAATATCAAGAAATAGTTTCTCTTAATCCTGCAATTGATAATGTATTGGTGTATGGATCAAAACTCAGTCTTTCAAGAAAAGAAATAAGAGAAAATAATTATGACTTAATAATAGATATACATAAGAACTTCAAAAGTATTTTTTTAAGTTTCAAAAATGCAAAGTTGGTCAGAAGATACAGGAAGGAGAACTTCAAAAAATTCCTTCTCGTTAAATTTAAAGTAAATCTTTTTAAAGAAATAATTCCCGTTTATAAGAAATATTTGCAGACAGCAGGTGATTTTCTGAATAGTTATGATAACAGTTTCAGCACCTCAATTCTGAATTTTGACAAAACACGAAAGTTTACGGAAGAGTATATTGTAATTTCTCCCGCCTCGGGACATTTCACAAAAACTTATCCTGCCGTTAAGTTTGTTGAGTATATTAATAGTTTAAATGAAGGTAGTGATCTGAAGGTTATTCTAATTGGTGAGGACTCGATAAGAGATATGGCGATTTGTGAATATATTCAGGAAAATGCTAAGGATGTTTTAAATTTATGCGGTAAGCTTAATATAAAAGAGCTTGCTGCAATTTTATATAACAGTGAGTATGTAATTTGTAATGACAGTGCGATATTGCATTTTGCAGAAGCCTTAGGAAAAAGGGTAATTTCGATTTTTGGTTCAACTGTCAAAGAATTTGGTTTTTTCCCTCAGCTGGAAGGATCAGAAATATTTGAGATTAATACTTTAAAATGCAGACCATGTACTCATATAGGCAGGGAAAGCTGTCCGCTGAAACATTTTAAATGCATGAATGACATTCAACTAATATATCAAAAGGAAGGTTATAAAAAGTAAATTCGATAAGCTTCTTATATTGAAACTAACTTCACCTATATGGCACGTATAATTCTGAAAAAAAATGAAGAAAGAAGACTGAAGATAGGGCATCAATGGGTTTTCAGCAATGAAATAGAAAATGTTACAGGTGTCAGTCATAATGGAGAGGTGGGCGAGTTATATTCTTCTAATGATAAATTCCTGGGTAAAGGTTTTTATAATAAAAATTCATTAATTGCTTACCGCCATCTGACGGACAGGGATGAAGAAATAGACAGGGCATTTTTTTTTAAAAGGATCAGCTATGCAAATTCTCTGCGAAAAAAAGTTCATCCTTTCAGAGAAGCGTACAGGCTGGTAAACAGTGAAAGCGATTATCTCCCTGGATTAATTATTGATAAGTTTGGAGACAGATT
>JBBSDT010000164.1:0-7411 GCA_038240405.1 Ignavibacteria bacterium | reverse complement strand
AGCCAGAAACAAAAAATTCAGTGGGGAGTTATTTAATAGATTTTTTGAATAGTGGCGAGTTTGATTCCTTTACTGCAATTTCTGCTTTTGCAAGTGAATCGGGCGTTTCCGGATTAGCAAAACATATTTTACCAGCTAAGAAAAGGTTTAAACAAATTAATATAATAATAGGAGTGGATCAAAAGTGTACTTCAAAAGAGGCATTGAGAGAGATTCTAAAACTCCAAGTTAATGCATACGTATTTTATTTCTCATCTAGAACTATTTTTCATCCTAAAATATATTTATTTGAAGGTGAAAGAACATCAAAATTAATAATAGGATCTTCAAATCTGACTTCATCAGGATTATTTTCAAATATTGAATCGTCAATATTGGTTGAATTGGATTCCAGTTTAGAAGGTAAGATGCTTCTCACCGAGTTAAAAGAATATTTCGTTGGTATATTTTCTTTTGATGATCCCAATCTAAAACTATTAACTGGTGACTTGATAGAAAGTTTGCTTTTAGGGAAAATTATTGTGACAGAAGAAGAAAGAAGAGTATATGAAAGAATAAATAATGAAGGAGAAGAAAAAGACATATCCAAAAGATTGATCACCGATTTATTTCCTAAAAGAAAAACCCCTCAAATTCCTTCAGAATTTGTGGTATCAAGAAGAGGAAGAACAAAATCAAAAAAAAATTCATTAAAAATTGAATTAAAAATATCTGAAAAATCGAAGAAAGAAAAATTGGTTTGGTTACGCAAACACCTTCCCGCTTCAAGCGTTCAAGCAGTAGGCGAAGATACAAATCCTACTGGAGGTTTACGGTTAGTTCAAGACAAGTTTAAAATTAATAATGAAGTTATAAATCAAACAAAATACTTCAGAAATATTGTATTTGTGAAATTGAACTGGGCTCAAATACGAACAAAACCCTTTGTTGAAGGGGCTGAGGCGCAATTCAATGTAAAGATAAAAGGGAAAT
Source organism: Ignavibacteria bacterium (assembly GCA_038240405.1). Classification (GTDB taxonomy): domain Bacteria; phylum Bacteroidota; class Ignavibacteria; order Tepidaquicellales; family Tepidaquicellaceae; genus JAGPCH01. The sequence goes on along the minus strand of JBBSDT010000164.1, from coordinate 6,439 downwards.
CAATTGGAACGTATCTCTTAGAATTAAGGCATAAACCGAGCGGAGAAGCCGGTCAAGGTAATTATACAACATCTATATCTTGGGGAAAATTAGGAGATATAATAAGACAGGAAAAGTTAGTAGGCCACACACTTAGATTATTTGATTCAAATTATTCCGATGAATTTTTTATAGAAATAGGTTAGTAGCTTGAAAACAAGTTTTACTTTATATAGCTTTGGACAGATTTAGTCCAAAATGAACAATCATAAATCATTCGGTGAAACAATTAACCACTTACGCAAAAAAAGAAAGTTAACTTTAAAAGAAGTTGCAGAAAGTATTCCGATAGATACTTCTCTACTTAGCAAGCTAGAAAAGAACTACCGATATCCTAATGAGGTTCAAATAAAAAAATTTGCAAAATTTTTTAAAGTGAATGAGAAAGAACTTATTATTCCATTTTTAAGCGATAAAGTAGTTAGTGAAGTTTCAGAAACTGTTTTTAGCAAAGAGGTATTAAAAGTTGCAGATATAAAAATCCAATACTTGGAAAAGAAAAAATAGAAAATAGTGCAATTAATTTCCCAAACATCTGACAAAAAACTTAGAGGCGGATTCTATACTCCAGAAGAGATTGTTGAATTTATATTAAGATGGAGTTTTAATGGAAGCAAAACTGCAGATATTTTAGAACCTAGCTGTGGTGATGGTATCTTTTTAAAACTAATAAAGAAAAATGAAATTGAATATAATTCGATTACTGCTATAGAGCTTAATGAGAATGAGGCAGCAAAAGCTGAAAGAATAAGATTAAGGAATAAAAAAGTATACATTTCAGACTTTCATACCTATTGTAATAAAACTGAGGATAGATTTGATGTGATCTTAGGTAACCCACCCTATATCAGGTATCAATATTTTGATAAAGATCAACAACTTGAAGCAGAAAGAATTTTTAAGAACGCAGGTTTGGTGTATTCAAAATTAACTAATGCCTGGGTTTCATTTGTTGTTGGATCCTGTCAATTGCTCAGAGAACGAGGTAAGATAGGTTTCGTTCTTCCCGCAGAAATTCTGCAAGTATCATATGCAAAACAACTAAGGAAGTTTATTTCTTTGAACTTTAATAAAATTAATATTATATCATTTGAAAAACTAGTATTTCCTAACATTCAGCAGGAAGTAATAATTCTATTATGTGAGAAAGATGAGTCAAGTGAACATAGAATAGATCATATAGAGGTAAGACATCTTTCTGAATTAAAAAGTCTTGATATATTAAAATTAAAGAGTCCAACTAAAAAAATTGATTTCAACTCTAATAAATGGACTTTTTATTTCTTAGAACAGGAAGAGATAAATTTTTTAGACAATATTTCTAAAAATAAAAGAATTCCGATACTTGGCAAGTATGCAGAAGTTGAAGTGGGAATCACTACAGGTTCCAATGATTTCTTTACTGTCCCAATTTCGGTAGTTAATGAATTTGGTTTGCATGACTATGCCAAACCAGCTGTAGGTAGAAGTGTCCAAGTAAGTAGTATTATATTTTCAAAGCAAGATTGGTTGAAAAATAGAGATAAAAATGCAAAAGCCCATTTACTGGTTTTCCCTGGAAAACATTTATCAACAAAAAGAAACGGAGCGAATAAATATATATCATTAGGAGAAGAACTTGGAATTCATAAAGGCTATAAATGTGAAATTAGAAACGATTGGTTTGTAGTTCCTTCCTTAAAAATATCTGATGCCTTGTTTGTCCGAAGAAATCATCTTTTCCCGAAATTAATAATTAATGAAGCTAAAGCGTATTCTACTGATACAATGCATAGAATTTTTTTAAGATTAGGAACTAACATCAATGCATTTATTGCCAGCTTTTACAATTCTCTTTCTTTTGCATATAGTGAAATTTCCGGTAGAAGCTATGGCGGAGGTGTTTTAGAATTAATGCCTAGTGAGGTTGAAAAAATATTGTTACCATATAAAAAAGAAAATGAAACTCTTGTAAAAGAGATTGATAAAATGATGAGAGAGCAAAAAAACATAGAGGATATTCTAAAGTTTACAAATAATTGTATTTTAAAAAAAGGTTTTGGACTTAGCAATAGAGAGATTGAACTTGCTCATAATATTTGGAAAAAGCTCTCAAACAGAAGATTGATGAGAAATGGCAATAGTTTTAATTGAATCTGCTACTTCTTTTGCTTAGGTCCGGATGTACATAGAAGTTTTCTGATGAAATATTAAAATTCCTTTTTCCCTATTTTAAGTCGCACAAATTTCCCTAAGTTGTCATAAAAAAAAATATCAGTCCAAATTTTATAAGTATTAATTAATCAGACATTGTATTATTTTCCGAAAAAATTAAGGAGCAGTACTATGAAAAAGAATCTTCTACAAATTTCCGTTATAAACAAATTTTTCCTGTTACTGGTAACAGGCATTTTTATTTTAAGCAGTAACAATCTCTTCGCGTCCGGAACAATCTATATTAATCAGGATTTTGAAAATCCGTCCTTCCCTCCATCAAGCTGGAATGTTTCGAATACATCCGGATATAACTGGCTCAGAACAACATTGTGCAGCGGCTATGGTGCAGGTGTATCTTCTGCAATGGTTGATTTCTACGATTACGCCACAGGAAATTTCGATATGGTAACTAAGACTTTTCCGGTCACAACTGCCGGGGACTCTTTAGTATTTGATCATGCATATGCTTCCGCGGCGGGAGAAAACGATCAGCTTGCAATCTATACTTCTGCAGATAACGGAGGCAGCTGGAGTCTGCTTATAAGTTTGAATGGCGGAGCCGCCGGTCCTCTCGTAACCGCGTCGCCTACACAACATTTATTTGTTCCCACTTCGACACAATGGGCTACCAAAAGTTATGTTCTGCCTGTTGGCACAAATAAAATTAAATTTACTGCTATTACCGCTTTTGGAAATAATCTTTATCTGGACAATGTCAGAATCGGAGCTGCCTATACCAATGATGCAGGAGCTAACAGTATTATTTCTCCTAAATATGGTATTGTTCCGGGTACTGTGACACCAAAAGCATCTGTAAAGAACTATGGTAATGCTATGCAGTCTTTCCAGGTAACTATGACAATAAATCCGGGCGGATATACTAATTCACAAAGCGTAACCAATCTTGCACCGGGACAAACACAAATCTTAACTTTTAATAATTACACATTTAGCACAAACGGAACATATATTCTAAAAGCATATTCATCTTTATCAGGAGAACAAAACACATCTAATGATACTATATCTGCGAATGTCGTAGTAACAAATGCTCCAAGAAATGTAGTGCTTGAATTTTGTACAGGCACATGGTGTCAATGGTGCCCTTGTGGTGACAGGATGGCAGAACTACTTGAGGAAAATTATCCTAATTCAGTAATTCTTGCATATCATGGCGCCAGCACCGATCCATGGAAAACTTTTAATGGAAGTAATATTATCAGCTTGCTTGGCTTTGCAGGTTATCCTTCAGGGCTGATTGACAGGAGATTGGGAAATAATAATGGCTGGGGCTCATTCTTTACAGACGGTGAATATAGATATTCCCAAAGCCCGGCTGCAACAGTAAACCTCTCCCTCACTTCCTTTAACTATAATGCAACTACCCGGGAGTTAACTGCGAATATTGATGCTACGGCTTTGACGAACCTGACAGGCCAGTATAAAATAACATACGTTGTAACAGAAAATAATCTCGTTTATCCTCAAACAGGAAATAGTTATTGCCCCGGAAGCAGCACCTGGGTTCATAACTGGACAGTAAGAAACATGGTTAATGGAGCAACCGGCGAAAATCTGAATTCAGGAGACTGGAATAACGGGCAGACAATTTCGAAAAGCGTTACTACAACACTGACCGCATCCTGGGTTGCGGCTAATTCAAAACTTCAGGTTTTTGTTTATAAGGATAACGGAACTTTTAATATTTCCGAAATGCAGCAGGGAATTAATTCTCCTCCTATTACAACTACCGGAATTCAAAATCAAAGTTCACTCGTTCCGGATAAATATGAATTGACACAAAATTATCCAAATCCATTCAATCCCGTTACCAATATAAAATTCGCTATTCCTAAAGGTGAAAATGTATCTCTGAAAGTCTATGATATATTAGGTCAGACTGTAGCAGTTTTTGTGGATGGATTCATTAGAGCAGGATATTATAATGCCGAATTCGATGCATCAAATTATTCAAGCGGAACTTATTTTTATACATTGAAAACAAAAGACTTTACACAAACAAAACAAATGGTTCTGATTAAGTAAATCAAAACTCGCACTAGAAAAGGCAGGATCCTATCAATTGGAATTCTGCCTTTGTAACATTCAAATTGAAAAATTCAACCTCGATAATTGTTTTTTTTGTCATCCCCGCGATCTTTTGGCCCGCTTCGTCGGGCTCAGCGAGGCGAGCGGGGATCCAATCAGCCGGTATTAAAACTTATACCCACCAAAAAATGAATAAACAATCACACAAAGCTGACAGTCCCGGAGTCTACATACCGCCGCCGTTAATATATGCTTTAATGTTTTTAGCCGCCATGTTAATTCAGAAAATATTTCCAATTAATGAATTAATGTTTCAATTTATGATGACAAAAATTGCAGGAATTGTTTTGTTAATCTTATCTCTTTTTTTTAGTGTAAGAAGTTTGAAACAATTTTTTCAGAGCAGCAACACTCTGATTCTGATAAAACCTGCCTCATCCCTTCAAACAAATGGTATTTACAGTAGTTCCAGAAATCCAATGTATGTAGGATTGTCTCTCGTTTACCTGTGAATAACATTATTAATTGGAAACTGGTGGAATATTATATTATTTCCAATTATCCTTTTTATTATTCAAATGTTTGTTATTAAAAAAGAAGAGGAGTACCTTGAACGTGCTTTCGGGAATCAATACAGGAACTATAAGCATACTGTAAGAAAGTGGCTCTGACTCAAAAGGCAAGATTGAAATGTCCTGAAATTTATTCGCTTAAAAATCCACCCGCCTCAAACCTTCCTTTGTAAAAAAATCTCAAAATTGAGTATGCACCGTGTGGCCGGTCACCGGCGCTTTATTAGGAAATCTGCGCAAAAAATGTTTGAGCCCTTAGATATAGTTTGTTAAAGATGCAACTACTGGAATAATTATTTCTTCTTAAGGATAGCATTTACATAGTCTTTCATATTTAAGTTTTTATTTTTCTCATACATTTTATCTCTTATTTTTCTAACCCATTCTACGGATTTGAAGCCATCTATAGCTTTTATTTCGTACTCTTTTTTCCTGATCATCTTTGTTGCTTTTTTTTCTTTAATCATTTTCTTCTATTACCTCCTTTGGCGAATAAATATGTAAGGGTCTATATCCGTTTTTTAAGTTGACTGAATTAAATTTTATTATTTTATCATAATTGACTATATGCCTGAAGTTCCAACTCACCAGCAAATCGTCCTGATAAGCCGTTGCAATGGCAATGTGCAAACAATCATTTCTATACTTAATGTTTACAATCCTATCTTTTAAATATAAATCAGCTAATTCTTCAATTTCATTATTAACTTTTAATATTTCTAATTTGTCTCTGTAACTATTAAAATAGTTTTTTACTTCCAAAGGTGCATCTTCAATTTCTGCTTCAGTAATTTCAGAAATAGCTCCAATTTTAAGATCTTGTTTTATTTGTTTTATCAATTTTCTCGAATCATTCATAAATTCTTTATCAAAACAGCCACCTATTACAGAAGTATCCAGGTAAATTTTTAGTTTCTTCACATATCAAAAATAAATAATGTTAACATACTTTACGATACAAAAATTTTTAAGAAGATAAAGCAAATTATATAGTTTAGCACCTGTTAGTTACACTATTCCATCCGCACCAATCCTTCCATTGTAAAAAATCTCAAAATTGAGTATTTTATAAGTTCTGAAAACGCGGGCGGTTAGCTCAGTTGGTTAGAGTGCTACGTTGACATCGTAGAGGTCATTGGTTCGAATCCATTACCGCCCACTTGTTTTAATAGTGAAATCCGGTAATCCTGAAAGAAGAAAATATTGGTATTGAACTCTATGATTTCGTCACGGTATTAAGCTTACAATTAAATTTTATGTCAGATAAGATTAAAATAACATTTCCCGATAATTCTGTTAAAGAATTTGATAAAGGTATTTCAGCCTATGATATTTCTATGTCAATAAGCAAAAGACTTGCCGATGAAATACTTGTTGCAGAGGTAAACGGAAAGATGAAAGATTTAAATGCCGGAATTGATGGAGATTCAAATATTGTATTGCATAAGTTTGATTCTGACGAAGGCAAAAAAGTTTACTGGCATACAACTTCACACATGATGGCACAGGCTGTAGAAGAATTGTTCCCCGGAGCAAAGTTCGGAGTCGGTCCGCCAATCGAAAATGGATTTTATTATGATATT
>JBBSDT010000163.1:0-7454 GCA_038240405.1 Ignavibacteria bacterium | reverse complement strand
TCCGGAGTCATTGCGATTATCCTGTGGGGGCTGTGCACGGAATCGTTATAATACCAATCGTCAGATCCGCCTCTAACGGTATATCCGACTGTTTGTGTCGGAGTACCCGTAGTAAAGTGATTATACTTAGTCATATCTGCAAGATACTCATTGAACTTCGAATCATCCGGAGTTGGAACAGGATCCTGCCATGCCCACGGTTTAATAAGATAATTACCATAAGTATGCGAACCCAGTATAGCCGCAAAATTTCTTGAATTAACAAAATTCATTGCAGCGCTTGTTTCAAGTTCCGAGAAAGGTGATGTACCTCTGTAAGTATCACTGGACGGACTTGTGCTTGAGCCACCATTGGAAGAATTCCAATACTGATAGATTCCATAATTCCGGTTCAGATCAACGCCAAATGTTCCGCCGCCGTTATTTTTCCTATTCTTTCTCCACAATCCTCCGCCTGATGGATTTGTAGTTTCATTATATACATAACCGTCAGGATTCAGCACAGGTGTAAAATACAGCTCCCGGTTCTGCAAAATAAAAGTTGCAAGAGGATCGATGTTATAATTCTCAAAAAGCCAGTACATAAAATAAATAGCATGCTCCATGCTTTCAGGCTCCCGTGCGTGAATTAAAGAATGATACCATGCTTCAGGCCTTCCGGTAGGAGCATTGGGACTATTTGAAACTCTGACTGTCCAGATGGATCTGCTTTCCAGTGTAGTTCCGATAGAAAACTTTGCGGATATTAAATTAGGGTACTGCAGTCTCATTGAGTCAAGCTTTGCAACTACTTCGCTGAATTTCAAAAACCCTCCCATCGTACCATAAATAGAATGACTAACGCTGAATAAATCCTTAGATTCATTTATTGCCTTTTGCATTTCCGAAGGAGACATTTTGGGAAGACTTTCATAGTATTTCTTCCAATCCGGTATTAAAACATTGAAGCCAACTCCGGATTTTTTCAGCAATACAATTTCACTTTGTGAAAGCCAGGCTTCCATTAAGTTATCTTTTCTGATTGCATGATCAATTAATAATCCTGCATCGGAAAGCCTGCTGAAGTCACTTGCCGTAGAAACAAATATTCTTACTTTGGAATATTTTTCCATGCCTGGAGAATTTTGTCCGAATATATTTGCCGCAGAAGCAAATATGCTTACTACTATTAAAATTTTTATTAAACTTTTCATGGATGAAATTAAGTTTTATTGTTTTTATTGATTAAGTTATATTAGCGTTTAAAACCCATAAATTATATTCAAAAAATTGGTTTTGAGATAAATAAAAATCGGAAAGAATAATATCCTTTCCGATTTTTTTATTGTAATATTATGTTTAAATAATATTTATTTCAAGTTTTTCTTTTCTGTATCTGATACCGGATTCTTAACGGTATCTTTCTTTCTGGTTTTGTCAATTTGATTTTGCAAATTGATTTGATTTACCTGTTTTACTCTTTGTTTGGTTACCTGCGGTTCAGCTCCCGGAGGCGCCTGCCTGCCCACAAAATTTGTTGAATTGTTGTACGCAATGGTAAGATCAGACAGGTCAACAAAACCATCGCCCGTCACATCTGTTACTACATAACCTGTAGCGAAGATAAGTGCATCATTATATATTTGAAGAATGTCAGAAAGTTCAACCAGATAATCCTGATTAACATCCCCGCTGTATATACAATATTTTGGTCCAACCAGTATTAAATTGTTTCCAAATGCCTGAGTTGCAGCAGTAGTAAAATTATAACTAAAAGGAGTTCCCTTTACATAAGATTCGCCTCCCGATTTGCTCCATGTTTCCACACTGTTCCTGTGCCTGACCATAATATAATAAGTTCCGGTGGCGGCATTATTAAAGGTCAGTGATCCGCTTAAGCTTATAGAATCAATTACAGTCTTTCCTGAGTCAACTATTACATATGGAGCTGTGGTAGTGCGTAAATAAACTTTCACGGTGTCCTTCATATTCAATGTATTCGTGGAAGTATTGTAAAATCCCTGTTCCGCTAAAGTAAAAGTCGATGGGACAGGAGCTACATTGTTAACTACACAGATAGTATCCAGGTATAAGTTATTTCCAAATCCGCTGTATGCTCTGAACTTTATCTTATTAGTACCAACAGGCAATGAATATTTTCTTGTTGCCCATTGAGCGCTTGTCGGAGTAAATATAGATGTATTGGTTGTAGTCGTGTTTAATGAGTTTCCTCCGATTCCTGAGGTTGCATTTCCATACAAACGAACCAAAGTTGAATACGAAGTTCCGCTGTTTGTAGAAGTTTGTATTGATAGTGAATCTGTTCCACTTGAGTATGGTGCATAAGCATCATCAAACCTTAGTGAGTCACCAGAAACGGTATTTGAAAAAGTCAGTGTAACCAGCGACTGGATTGTTCCTGCGGTAGCCGACCAGAAATCAAACTTTGCCGAACCTGCGCCAATGCCGTAACTGCTTACTGTATTTCTTGTCCAGTAGTTCGTTCCTGTAAATTCAATATTCCAGCCTGAAGGCGGAAATGTTGCAGAGAAAAATCCTTCACAGAGCTTTACATCAATGATTTTAAAGCTGTACAAAGCTGTGGAATCCCTGTTATGTGCAATTGAATTGTCCTGTGCAAATATTTTATAAAAAATAAAATCACCGATCACTACATCCGAATTTAATGAATTAAACGGAGCCGAAAAAGTACTTCCAGATGTATTGATGAGCTTAAATTCCTTTGTAGGTACAGGTGTGTTTTTATACCAAACAACCCATGAAGAATCTATACCGATGTTATCTGTTACAGTTGCTGTAACTGTAGCCGGCCAGTTTGGCTTAGGCTGGTCGGTAAGCGGTGTATGTGTTATAACCGGCTTAACAAGATCAAGCTGCGCGACAAAAGAATATAATGTTCCCGGGGCTCCGGAAGGTGCGGTTGCAGTTCTTCCCAGGCTATCTGTTGCTTTAATGTAATATCTGTAAGTAGCAGCACTTCCGTTTCCAGGAATATTTCCTGTCCAGTTATTTCCGCTTGTGTTAGTCATAAGTAAACTGTCGGTAATAACAGGATTATTTCTTGACCAGTAAAGTTTAGTTTTTGATGGATCTATACCACTGCCGGCAGGCGTTATTATAGCGTTTACTGTATAAGGACCACTTAGATTTTCGGTGTTTCCCAAGGGTGTGTGATTAATACTGGGTCCGAGTGAAATCGGACTTACATATGCCTGCCAGGAACCTGAACGGTTATCGCTCCATGTTGGAATGACTTTTCCTGCATAAGCAGCTGTCTCATAATAATCACCCATGTACCCTGCAGCAAATCCGGAGATCGGGCCTGCAGTAAATCTTACATCGCTGATTTTAGTCCTGTCCCATGTTGTTCCTCCGTCAAGAGAAGTTGCAAGATATCTTGCAGTTAGAAATCCCGTACTATCCATACTATAATAAGATACACTCAATGCCCCATTGGTTGCATCACATGCTGAGGATGCCATCCATTGCTGTTTACCATTTCCAACTGTTTCTCCGTTTACTCTTATCTTAGATCCCCATGTCGTTCCTCCGTTCGTAGAAATATTAACGTACACATCTGCATCCCCTGTGCTTCTATCCGGATAAACTACATATATCCAGCCTCTTCTCGGACCTGTTGATCTGTCAACGGACATAGAAGGAAAACTGCTTACTCGCGAATTGTTAAATTCAGGAACGCCTGCATTTGAAGTTCTGATACCCGTGATGGCAAATGCAACAGCCGGAGTATTAAATGTTGAACCGGCATTAGTAGATTTAGCAAATCCGATACCTACTTCTGCAGTACCTGCAGTATAGTGAGCCCATGCAACATAAACTTCTCCGTTTGGTCCCACCTGTATATTTACCCCTTGTCCTCTGTTCGTTCCAATTCCCAGATTAGTTCTTCCGCTCCATGTTGTACCGCTGTTTGTTGAGCTTACAAAACTGATGGGAGGTCCAGTCAGATTAAAATCACAAAACCCTACATAGATATTATTGGGATTGGTTCCTGATAAGTCTGTCATCATATGCTCTTTATCATTGTTTGTATTTGACACAGGATCAGCATACATTAACGGACCCCATGAGGCACCCAGGTTAGTTGTTTTAGTTATTCCAACTCCACCCGGAGATGTAAGAGTACCCCAATAAGCATTCCCCGCAACGTCAAACAATGCGACCGGATCTCCAAAGTTAGTATAGCCGCCCGGATCACTCTCACTTCCAAACCAGCTTGCACCGCCATTACTTGTAAAAAAGTATGACTGTGTTCCTGCCATATTTGTAGAGATAAAAGCATTCAGAGGATTAAACTGGCTGATGGCAATAGAATTTTCCGATTGAGGGTTTGATGTAGGAAATACTCTCACATCCGGACCATCATTCGCATCAACTTCATTAGGACGTTTCGATGAATTTAATTCAATAGCAACGTACTGAGGAGGAGTAAATCCCCTGTCAGTGTACCATTTGGTTAATTTATGAATATTCCAAATTGGCGGTGCTTCGATTTGACCTTTTGAATCCGAACTCTTCTGTCCTGTAAAAAGAAAATATCCTAATAATACAGGAAGCAAAAATAAAAAAATTTTCTTCATCTTGTTTTTTTAAAATAATTAATTAAATAAATTTGAAATGCGGCCTTCATTAAAAAAGACAGAAAACACTTAGCTATTCTGCTTTATTGAATTCTTCTTTAATTGCTGTATAGATTGGTTTGGATCTGGGAATAGTTTACATCTTATGAGAGAGACAAGAAAAGTCAATAGTAGAATATGCTTTTCATTTTTACCCCTTTCAGACTTCTTTCAAAAATGAAAATTATTAAAATGTGTTTTCATAATCCAATTATTTATCAGAATAATCAAGTCATATTTTTTGTATACGATTACTGGAGATTACTGGAGATTACTGGGTAGTGAGTATTAGGTAGTAGGTATGTTTGGGACTGGTGCCGGATCAAATTTATTATTATTGCGCTATTTTTCAGCTGTTGGAGATCGTTTTTCCGTATTTCGCGATCGGGACACAGTATTTCGCTTTAGATTTTGGTCATTCCGCTTTAGAGTCCGGTCATTCCGCTTTTGATTCCGGTCATTCCGCTTTTGATTCCGTTCATTCCGCTTTAGATTCCGGTTACTCCGCTTTAGAGTCTGGTTACTCCGCTTTAGAGTCCGGTCATTCCGCTTTAGAGTCCGGTCATTCCGCTTTAGATTCCGGTCATTCCGCTTTAGAGTCCGGTCATTTCGCACTTCATTTTATTCAGTTCGATTCTCGTCAAATATTCTTCGCACAACTGAAAGGGAATTCCGCGATAAAGTTTGGAGGGATTTCTCCCTCTTAAATTGACTTTTCTCCTTGTTCCAATGACTTTGGGACGGATTTTTGTTTCTTTTCCCAGTATAAAATCTGCCTTCCTTCCTTTTCAGAAGCATTCTGCCACATTTTTCTTTCCTTTATTTTCTTTTGATTTTTCTTTGTTGTCTTCTTTCCAGCTTCCAACCAAAGTTTAGATTCTTTGTTATGTTTAGAATTTTGTTTGTAGTCCTTCCATAAATCATAGTACCGCATTTTCCAATCTTTTTTCTATATAAAATTTTCTTTGTTATCAATAAAATTTTATTCGTTCTTCATACAATATTCATTAGGAGCGGTTGTCAAGTTCTTCTTTTAGGTTTAAAAATGATGTCTTCAAATTTTACTTACTTATTGCCATCGTCAAAGAATAATTATTTAAATTGATTTAATTTATTTAATTTTATAAATATTAAGCGAAAATATATTATATATTAAAAAATAAATTAAAAAAATTTAAATAAAAAAGACCGGAAGATTAATCCTTCCGGTCTTAATAATACTAAATTTCTTTTGAAATTTATGATAACTGTTTATCTCTCTCCTGGTCCGCTGTGACTAGCATTATTGTTATATGAAGGAGACTTTATTTCGTTATCCTTATTTAAGATTAATCTTTTTAATCTTGCTTCTTCACGTAACTTCATTTGTGCTTCTTTTTGAACTCTTTGATCATTTCTTTGAAGTTCAGTCTTTTGAAGCATTGTCTTCGTCATTTCATATTTTTGTCTTACAGCATCATTTTCAAATGTCATACTGCTTGCATCTTCGAAATTAGATACTGTATTTGAAGGCTCTCCTCCCGCAGGGGCGACTCTTGTTACAAAGTTAGTAGCATTATTATAAGCAAATTGAATATCTGTTAAGTCTACGAAGAAATCCCCATTGAGATCAGTTACTACATAACCTCCTGTAAACACAAGAGCATCATTATATATTAACTGAATATCTGTAAGATCTATAATGCTGTCCTGATTGACATCACCGCTGTACATTCCACGATAGAATGGTACAGTACTCACTATTGCCTCATTATTGCCGAAAGATGCCCCGTCAGGTACGAAATTGTAGTGATTGTTGCTGCCCCTTGCGTATACGGTTCCTACATTGCTCCATGTTTCTATACTGTTTCTATGTTGGACAACACGGTAATATGTTCCGTTGAGAGCATTATAAAACATAAGATTAGAACAAACAGCATTGGGTCCCATAACACCCTTAGAAGAATCAACTACAACATTTGGAAAATCGGTTCTATGCAAATATACCATAATAGTATCCTCAAATCTCCAGTAAGGATCTGTAGGTATAAAATTTCCCTGAGAAAGAAGACCAATACTATTTGCTATAGGAGCTGCAAGCGGTTGCACACAGAAGTTATCGACCCATATATCATTACCAAATCCACTTACTGCTCTTAGTTTTACACTATTAGTCCCAACAGGCAGAAGGTAACTTTTTGGTCTCCATTGGTTATTAGCCGGAATAAATTCAAGACCGCCAGCAAATACTGTATTTAAAGGTCCAGCCTGTGCACCTAAACCTCCCCATAATCTTGCCAGGGTTGTGAAAGTTGTTCCGCCATCTACTGAACTTTGCACGATCAGTGAATCTACATTTCCACCTGACCATGGTGCATATGCCTCATCAAAGGTAACGTAAGTATTCGCACCAACTGCCACAAAAGTATTTGAAATTATGGACTGTACCACACCTGTAGAAGCTGTCCAGGAATTAAATCTTGCCGAACCGACACCTACTCCGTAAGCGCTTTGAGCAAATCTTGCCCAGTAGTTTGTTCCTGTAAATTCCTCATGCATTGTAGGAGGTGGGAAGGTCGCATTTGTAAAATCTTCACAGAATCCTGCCGGAAGTACATTTACATCTACGCTTGCTACCCATGACTGATAAATACCTGAAGAATTATCCATCCAGTTGCACCATACTTTTCCGTTACCGGATGTAATACCCATATAATCACCCTGGTATCCCGTTGCCAATCCTGAAATTGGAGCAGGAGTATAGTTATGATCGGTCACCTGTACATCCGTGAAAGTAACTCCTCCGTCAACAGAGCGTGACATATAGTTTTGCAT
>JBBSDT010000162.1:0-7462 GCA_038240405.1 Ignavibacteria bacterium | reverse complement strand
GTGTTTCAGTAGTTCGCAACTGTGTTTCAGTAGTTCGCAACTGTGTTTCAGTAGTTCGCAACTGTGTTTCAGTAGTTCGCAACTGTGTTTCAGTAGTTCGCAACTGTGTTTCAGTAGTTCGCGATGCATCAAATCAACTTCGCGGATTATGAAGGTCTATTAGATTTTCATTTTTATGACTTCGCGATCATTTCAGGTGACCCGGCAGTCACTTATACCTCTTCGCTTTCAGTTAAGGCCACTTAGCATCCTATTTTATTTTTTTAGATTCCTGTTAAGTGCACTTCGCGAATCTTCGAAGAGAGTTCGCAATTGATTTTACCGAGATTTCTCTTCTTAAAAATTTCTTTTCTTTTACTTGAAGTAGCTTTGCGAATCATTTTAGTTTCTTTTCTCGGTACAAATTTTCTTAATTATTGATAAAGTTTTCTTTAGAGAATGTTTCCAATGCTTCCTTTTTGTTGACGGGGGCTTCTTTTCAGATTTTGCTTTCTTTTTCCAGCATCGTGAATGGATTATTTCTGAGTTTAGTTCTTTTTCAGCCAATTCCTGTTTCTTTTCAGGAATTAACGTTTCTTTGCTGAAGTCCCAAACTATGATTAAATTTCGGAAACCCAAGACATTCCATCTACCAATATTAAAGCCCTACGGGATTAGTGAGATTTAGTACAGAGATAAAAGGACGTCGCCGGACTCCTTGGCAAGACAGCTTTGAGATATACTCAAAAAAGGAGAGAGGAGTTTTTGTTGTTTTTCAGATTGCTCAGGTAACTTTCATTTGAATTGAGGAAAGAATATTTTTAGTGAAAATTAATTTAACAATTATTGAAAGGTGAAATAAGATGATTACAGTAAAAAATAATCATGGATATGAAACTAAAATTACAGCGGGTAATCATTCATTTATTTCAGATGAGCCTGTAGAAGCAGGTGGAACGGACATGGGTGCAACTCCTTACGACCTGCTTCTTGCCGCGTTAGGTTCCTGCAAAGCAATAACTGTGAGAATGTATGCCTCGAGAAAGAATATACCACTTGAATCAATAATCATAAATCTCAGTCACAAAAAAATTCATGCCGAAGACTGCAAAGATTGTGAAACAAAAAACGGAATGATAGACAATATAGATGTTGAGATAAGCTTTACAGGTAATCAGAATGAAGAGCAAATAAAAAAACTACTTGAGATTGCTGACAAATGTCCTGTTCATAAAACTCTTCGATCTGAAGTTAATATAAATACAAAATTAAAATAGTTGAAGATTTTCTATTCGATACAGTTTTGAGACAAACCCAAAAGGAGGGGAAAGCTTTAAGAATTTGGCAATAAATTTTTTAACTAAATCTCTTCACGTCTTCGTTATTGGCAACTTCCTGGACTTTACCGATTAAATCTTCAACCACTTCATGTTCGCTTTGAAAGGTGATAGTATCATATTCATCTGACATCCGGAGACCGTGAACTTTATTCAAAACAGGAAGCTCAAAGGACTGATCTTTTAATTTAGCTTCGAAATCCTTCCGGAATTTTCTAACAGTCCATTTCACAGGCCAGGCGGCAGCATCTCCGAGTGCGCAGATTGTATTTCCTTCGATATTTTCCGCAATTGAAATCAATAAATCAAGATCGCTTAACTTTCCTGTACCATCCATTATCCTGTTTAAAATTTTCAACATCCATCCGCAGCCTTCACGGCAGGGTGTGCATTGACCGCAGGATTCATGATAGTAAAATTTTGTAATTCTTCTTAAGACATCCACTACATCAGTATCCTCATCCATAACTATTACCCCTGCTGTTCCGATAGCTGAACCGATCGCTTTTAAACTTTCAGCGTCCATCTTAACAGTTAGTGATTCTTCACGAGTAAGAGGAGGCATTGAAGATCCGCCGGGAATTACCATTTTGATTTGCTTTCCATTCTTTACACCTCCGCAATAATCATTAATCAGGCTTATTAAAGGAATACCGGATGGCAGTTCATAAATCCCTGGTTTATTTACGTGTCCGCTGACTCCATAAAGTATCGTTCCCGGTTGTTTAGCATCACCGATTTTGCTGAACCATTCACCACCCTTATTTATTATCTCAGGTATATTAGCAAGGGTTTCAATATTATTAATTGTAGTTGGACTTCCCCAAACTCCGACTGAGGCAGGGAAGGGAGGTTTTACCCGCGGATAGCCGCGCTTTCCTTCGAGTGAATTCATTAAGGATGATTCTTCTCCGCAGATATATGCCCCGGCTCCTGCGTGCAAATACATTTCAACTGAAAAATCTGTGCCGAATAATTTTTTTCCTATGTAACCTTTTTTATAAGCATCGGCAATACATTCTTCCATAATATTAATCCATTTCCAGTATTCACCCCTGATGTAAACATATATAGCATGTATTCCCATGGCATACGCTGCAATTAAAGATCCTTCGATGAACTGATGAGGATTCTTTTCAAAAATCTCCCTGTCTTTAAAGCTTCCGGGTTCGCTCTCATCACCGTTGCAGCAAAGATATTTTAGCTTATCATTTCCTTTTGGCATAAAAGACCACTTCAATCCCGTAGGAAACGCCGCACCTCCCCTGCCTCTCAATCCGGATTTTTTTACTTCATTGATTACATCTTCCGTAGTCATTTCAGTTACAACTTTTTTCAAAGCTGTATATCCGCCATTATTTACATATACATCAATTTTGTCCAACCCGGGAATATCTTTTAAAATAATTTTTTCCATTAAACTTATTGGGAATTAATTTGAGTTTCTTAACTTATCAAGAAGCCTGTCAACTTCCGCGACATTTAAATTTTCGTAATACTCTTTATTGTTAACCTGAAGCATAGGAGCTGTAGCACAGCTGCCAAGACATTCTACTTCTTCTATTGAAAACATTCCATCCTGTGAAATTTCCTTGTTATTTATTTTCAATTTCTCTGAAACATAATTAAATATTTTATATCCTCCGCATAACATGCACGAAACATTTGTGCAGATCTGCAAATGATACTTTCCCATCGGTTTTTTGAAATACATTGTATAAAAAGAAGCAACACCCATTACATGTTCATGAGGCAGCTGCAGCAAATCTCCCACATACTTCATTGCATCTATGGATATCCAGCCATACTTATCCTGAATCATCCAGAGCAGAGGCATTACAGCAGCCATTGCTTGGGGGTATTTCGCTTTATGTTCGTCAACTTGTTTTAATTCATTTTCATCGAAGACGGGAATGTAGTTTTCTTTATTCATAGATGTTTGGTTTGATGTTAGTTTAACCTCACTCGTCCCGGGTTTCTGTGAGAAGTGTTAACACTCAACTTTAATCAGTTTTATTATAAACACAAAATTTTGAAGGCATTGTAAATTACTTATCTGCTTCACCCATCACCGGGTCAATACTGCCTATAATAACAACCGTATCCGAAATCATACAACCCTTCATCATAGCCGGTAATGCCTGGAGGTTACAGAAACTTGGCGCACGGATTTTTAATCTCCACGGATGACCGCTTCCGTCACTGATGAAATAAAATCCTAATTCTCCTTTGGAAGCTTCTATTGCGAAATATGATTCTCCTTTAGGAGGATTAACTCCGAAGTTTATTATCATAAAATCATGTATGAGTTCTTCCATCTTAGTATAAACTCTTTCTTTTTTCGGAAGCACTTTTTTGGATTGAAGAGCATTGTGAGGTCCCGAAGGAATTTTCTCAAGGCATTGCTGAATGATTTTTGCAGATTCAACCAGTTCCTCAACTCTTACATAATATCTTGCAAGACAATCGCTGTCCGTATAGGTGGGAATTCTGAAATCAAGCTTCTCATAAACAAGGTAAGGATCATCTTTTCTTAAATCCCTTTCAATGCCGCAAGCACGCAACAAAGGTCCCGTCAAACCAAGCTCAATACATTCTTCCCTGGGCAAATAACCAATGCCTTCACATCGTTCTATAAAAATTTTATTTCTTTCAACAAGGTCTTTCATCTCCTTCAGATTAGCAATAAACTCGTCAATGAAATTCTTAGTAGCTGACAGTCCTTCCTCTGTTATATCCTGGGCTACGCCTCCGATCCGCGTATATGATGTGGTAAACCTGGCGCCGCAAATGACATCATACAGATCTAAAATTTTTTCACGCTCTCTGATTGCCCACAGAAAAGGCGTAACTGCACCGATATCCATCACTAATGCGCCGATGGCAAGCAGGTGAGACTGAATCCTGGCTAGTTCAGCGATAATTACCCTGATATATTTTCCTCTTTCCGGAATTTCAAGATGAATAAGCTTTTCAATTGCCAGTGCATATGCGACATTGTTTGCCATGGGTGATAAGTAGTCCAGCCGGTCCGTGTGAGGTATGTATTCATGATATGTGCAGGCTTCTGCAAGCTTTTCATATCCTCGGTGCAAGTAGCCAAGCTCCGGAATACATTTCATAACAGTTTCACCGTCAAGGCTTACAAGAAGCCTCAATACTCCGTGAGTTGCCGGATGCTGGGGTCCCATGTTAAGCACCATTTCATTCTCAAGAGGGTCTGTGAATGAAACACTCAGATCTTCTGTTTCAAGCGCCTGTAGAATTTTTGTTCTTTTTATTTCAGGATCCTGGTCAATTAAATCCTGGTATATTGTATGAGGCATAATTTAATTTTGTGTTAGCTATTGTAGTATCGATTCCCGAAAGCGTTGTTAATCTTTAAATTAAGTACAACTATTATTTATTCGGCAATGGTATGGAATCCGGAATTCCCATTAGTGGAAAATCTTTACGCATCGGGTAATACTCATAGTCTTCAGGCATATACATTCTCCTCAAATCGGGATGGTTAAGAAACCGGATTCCCATCATATCGAATGCTTCTCTCTCATACCAATTTGCAGATTTCCAAATATCTGTTAAGCTTTCTATTTCAGGATCTTTACTTTCCAGTAATACTTTAATGAATAATCGTTCGTTATTTTCAATCGATAACAGATTATAAATCATTTCGAACCTGTTTTTTTTCTCAAACCTGTCAATGCTGATTGCATCTACCAGAGAGTTAAATTTCAATGATTCATCTTCTTTTAAAACTTTACAAACATCCAGAAGTTTTTCTTTTTCAACTACAATTGCCGGAGTTCCATTGACATCTGAAAATGCAACACCGAAGCTTTCCAAGCTTGCCTTCAAAATGTTAAGTCTTTCGTCGTTCATATTCTGTTTAATAATTCAAATTAATTAATATAAAATCTATTTTAAAGTTAAACCAAATTGTCTGAACTGTGATTGTCTGAACTGTGATTGTCTGAACCAGGATTCACAGGATTTAAGGATTAGCAGGATTGTTTGCCCTCGAATTTAAGCAAGATAAAATTGTCTAATCATAGTCAAAAAGTAGCTTATATAAAAAAGCCCGCTAATCTGCGGGCTTAAATATTATTCTCAATACATAATACTCAATACATAATACTCAATACTCAATACTCAATACACAATACTCAATACACAATACTCAATACACAATACTCAATACAAATTACTTCACCAGCTGCATCTTTTTTGTTTCGGTATAAAAATCCGTTTCCAGTCTGTAAAAATAAACGCCGCTTGATAAAGACCCGCCGTTAAAGTCTGCCTGATAGGAGCCGGCTTGTTTATAGCCGTCAAATATATCCATAACCTTTTGACCAAGCGAATTGAAAACAGTTAGTTTAACGTTTGTATTTTTAGCGAGATCAAAATTTATTTTTGTAGCCGGATTAAATGGATTAGGATAATTTTGTTTCAAAGCAAACTTGTCCGGTACATTAACTCCGAGCGGAACAATTCCTACTGTTCCGGACAGTGTAACATCGTCAACCTGAACAAATACTCCGTTAACAGAAACATCGACATAATACCGGAATCCTATAAATACATTTTGATGCGCATAAGGGGCCAGGTCTACGTAATAATCAGTGTATTGTGCGTAGACAGGATTCGGAGCAAATGAAATTGACTGGTTATAATTATTGGGATTGGAAAGAAAAGCAGCAGGAGTAGAATCTGTCGTGCTTACCCATAATTGCAAACTATCACTAAGAGTGGGAGTTCCGCCGGTACCAAAAAATTGAATAATACCATCTGAAGGTACGTTGATGATTCTTTTACTTACCAGCCATGCATCGGCCAGTGCAGTTGTATCAGCGTTCCCGACAAGCCAGCTTACCCCTACTGATCTTAGTCCCGTATGGGACCTGGCATCCCTTATCGCGTTCACTCCCGGAACAATAGAGCCGCTATCGCGAACAGTCCAATTTGTATCCGGTCCTATATTGTGTCCGGAACGATCGAAGTATGACCATCCGGCAGGAAGATTATTTGGCAGGGTTGTTTCAAAGCCCTCTGTCCATATTACAGGCTGTGCTTTTGCAACGTTGATTCCAATCAATAAAAATACAAATAAATAGAAAAAATTTTTCATGTTAACTCCTTTAGTTTTTTTATAAAAATTAAATAAATTTTAGTTGATAGAAAAACTTCCTTCCTGACCGGTAGAGATTTTTTCCTGAAGCTTCATTAAAGCCTTCAAAAGGTTGTCAGGTCTGGGTGGACATCCCGCAACATACACATCTACCGGGAGAAATTGATCAATTCCCTGAACGACAGAATATGTTCTGTACATTCCTCCGCTTGAAGTGCAGGCGCCCATTGCAATAACCCATTTGGGATCAGGCATCTGGTCATAAATTTTGCGGACGACCGTTGCCATTTTGTAAGTAGTAGTTCCTGCTACTATCATTACATCTGATTGTCTCGGGGAAAATCTGAAAACTTCACTGCCAAATCTTGAAATGTCAAATCTTGGACCCGCCGCAGCCATCATTTCTATAGCACAGCAGGAAATTCCCATAGGCATTGGCCAAAGGGCATTTTTTCTGGACCATTTAATAAGATTGTCTATTTTTGAGGTAACAAATCCGTCCTTGGATAGTTTCTCTTCTAATCCCATTTTAAAGCTCCTTTCTTTAGAATATAAATATAACCTACCAATAAAATTACAATGAAAACCATAACGCTTGCAAAAGAGTAAACCATTTTTGTATGATCTAAGTTCACAAAAGAGACCGCCCAGGGATAAAGGAAAACCACTTCAATATCAAATAAAATAAATAAAACTGCAACCATGTAAAACTTGATTGAAAATCTGTCATGAGCTGTTCCTACCGGCTCGACACCGCTTTCATATGTAGACTGCTTTTCTTTATTTGGCCTCGATGGACCGAATAAAGTGGAAAATCGCACATTCACTACTGCAAATATTACAGAGATCGCTATTATTAGGAAAATTGGAATGTATGTCTCAATCATGTATAAATATAGATATTTTTACCTTCAATTTTAATGTAATAAGCATTGGGTATTGTGTATTCTCTGTACACGACAAAATTTTTATAACGTTATTAAATTCAAAGTTGTTATAAATTTTCTCCTCTAAG
>JBBSDT010000161.1:0-7603 GCA_038240405.1 Ignavibacteria bacterium | reverse complement strand
TGCCGTGCCCTAAATGTAAAGGTCCTGTTGGATTAGCGCTAACCCACTCAAGGTTAGCAGTTTTCCCTTTATTTAAATCCGACTTGCCGTAACTTGCTTTTTTTGCAAGAATGTTTAATAGTTCGTTTTTATAAAAATTATCAGAAATGAAAAAGTTTATAAAACCGGCTCCTGCAATTTCAACTTTTGAGATTTTATCCCGGTCATACTCGAGATTATCAACAATTTCTTGTGCGATTTTTCTTGGCGAAGACTTTAATATTTTTGCAAACTGCATGGCAATATTTGTAGATAAGTCTCCAAACTTCTCTTCCTTCGGATTATCAAATTGAATCTCTGTTTCCGGAATGTTATACGTCTTTACAGCATTATGAATAAGGTCAGATAAATATTTTTTCACGTATTTGCGTTAATTGAAATTATAAATTGTTGCTTTAAAAACAGAAAAGTTTAAATCCATTTCATTTCTTTGTACCAGTCAATAGTCTTTTTGAAGCTCTCTTCTAAAGTGTAGGCAGGGATAAAACCCAATTCTTTTTTTGCTTTTTCATTAGAACATATCCACCTCAACTGTGTAATATCCTTACACTTTTCAATATTAAGTGTCGCAGGCTTCCTTGAAAAAGTTGAAAACAATTCTGCAAGGTAACCAACGGAATAAACAACCGAGTGTGGAAGCCGGATTTTCAGTGCCTTTCTGCCCAAAAGTTTTGAGGTTATTGCACCAATTTCATCCCAGTTATAAGCCTTATCCAGACAAATGAAATATTTTTGCCCTTCAGCAATTTTATTTTCTGCGGCTAAAATAATTCCATTTACTAAATCTTCTACATAAACAAGGCTCAGAAATTTTGTATCAAATCCAATAACGCTGTTTAATCCTTTAGAAAAAGTCTTAAAATAAATTAAAATTTCCGTGTCACGCGGACCATAAACTGCCGGTGGGCGTATTACAGTAACCGGAAATTTATGTTTATATTTTTCAACTTCTTCTTCAGCTTTAAGCTTTGTAATTCCGTAAGTAGTAATTGGATGAGGTTTTGTATTTTCATCGACAGGTTTTTCTGTTAATGCCGGTCCGCAGGCCGCAAGAGAAGAAATAAATATAAATTTTTTTAATTCCGGATTAACTTTACTAGTAATCTCAAGCAAATTTTTTGTCGCTTCATAATTCCCATGATAAAAGCCTTCTTTAGTTTTAGCCTTTACTACGCCGGCTACATGAAAAATATAATCCATATCTTTGATTACATTTTCCAGAGCTTCATTTGAAAACAGGTCGCCTTCTACATACTTTACATTTTTTCCTTCAAGCCATTTGAGCGAAGAAGTTTTTCTTTTCAAACAATAAACTTCATAATCTTTTTCAATCAACCTGTCGGCTAAATGACTACCTACAAAACCAGTTGCACCCGTAATAAACGCTTTCAATAACAGACAGTTTAATAAATAGAAGTTAAAAATTATAATTTGTATTTTCTATGTTTAAAACATGAACATACAATTAAATTAATATTTTCCGGAGTATAAATGGATTTATTTGAAAAATGCTATAATTACACGAGAGCAGATGAAGTTAAGGCAGCAGGAATTTATCCTTATTTCCGTGCTATAGAAGCTAATGAGGGGCCGGTTGTAAAAATTGAAGGTCGTGAAATCATTATGGCAGGGTCAAATAATTATCTGGGTCTTACTGCACATCCGAAAGTCAAAGAAGCTGCCATTCAGGCCATCAGTAAATATGGAACGGGGTGTTCCGGTTCAAGATACTTGACAGGCACGCTGGATCTCCATATTCGATTAGAAGAAAAACTAGCTGATTTTTTGGGGAAAGAATCAGTATTACTTTTTTCCACCGGATATCAAACTGCACAGGGAATTATTCCAACTTTGGTTTCAAAAGGGGAATACGCGGTTTCCGATAAAGATAATCATGCTTGTCTTGTAGCTGCCAATATGATGGCTAAAGGAGCTTTTGCGGAATTCAAGAGATATAAGCATAATGATATGATGGATCTTGAAAGGGTACTTAAAGCAATCCCGATTGATGCTCCTAAACTTGTCGCCTCAGACGGAGTCTTTTCTACTACGGGAGAATTAGTTGATTTGCCACGGCTTGTAGAACTTTGTAAAAGGTACAATGCAAGGATTCTGATTGATGATGCCCATTCAACCGGTGTTATTGGAAAGGGAGGGAGGGGAACTCCCTCTGAGTTTAACCTGGATGATGAAGTTGATATGATAATGGGTACATTTTCAAAAACTTTTGCTTCATTAGGTGGATTCGTTGGAGGAAAAAAAGTAGTTATTAATTATCTCAAACATCATTCTCCGGCATTGATATTTTCTGCATCTCCTACACCTGCCTCAGTGGCAGCGGCTGATGCTGCACTTGAAATATTAAAAGCCGAGCCCGAAAGGATTGGCAGGTTAATAGCTAATGCTGAAAAAATGAGAAATGGATTTAAAGAAATGGGTTTCAGAATAATTGACAGTCGCACAGCGATTGTTCCGGTAGTATTGGGTGAAGATGATCTTGTATTTACGTTCTGGAGAAAACTTTTTGATGCAGGAGTGTTTGTAAATGCCTTTATATCTCCCGGAGTGCCTCCAGGAATGGCAATGCTGAGAACCTCTTATATGGCAACTCACGAAGAAAAACATCTCAACAGAATTCTGGAATTGTTCTCTGATATTGGTAAGGAAATGGGTCTGTTAAAGTAGCTGCATATAGAATCACGGAAATGTTCTGACTTTAATGTTTGATTCAGCATACGGTTTCTTACTTCAATTACTTTTGTTCTTAAATTTCGATCATAATCTTTCCAAACTGTTCCGAGTGATTCATTCTTTTGAAAGCGCTGCCGATATCATCAAGTTTGAAAATTCTGTCAGTAGCCGGTACAAATTTATAAGAGTTTATAAATTCCAGCATTTGTATAAAATCCATCTGAGAACCCGCCGTCGTCCCATAAATTTTTATCTGTTTCCAAAATAATCTGTGTAAGTTAAAATTCCGGCTTATCCCTAAAGTTGCACCATACGAAATAATTGTTCCTCCGGGGTTACAAATCTCAAGATACTTTGAAAACTCATTTCCTCCTGCCCCGTCGATAATAACGTTTATTTTGTTCCCGGATAATTCAGTAATTCCTTTGTTCCAATCTTCTTGTTTATAATTTATCCCTCCTCTTGCACCTAATGATATTGCCCTATTAATTTTATCATCGCTGCCCGAAGTAACAAATACATTTGCCCCGATATGCAAAGCGAACAAAAGTGCAAATGTTGAAACACCTCCTCCAATTCCTGTGATAAGAATATTATCATTCTTACTAATATGCCCTTTCACAAACAATGCACGATAAGCAGTAACTCCGCAAAGAGGAATTGCAGCAGATTGAACCATGTCCAAATGCTGAGGTTTTTTGTAAACATTTGACTGATTTACACTGACAAATTCGGCAAGGGTGCCATTTTCAGGCATACCGAGAATATTAAAATCAGAGGATTGGAAGTGTTCTTCATAACCCCACTTAAACGAAGGATTTATAATTACCTCTTCTCCGGTTTGAAGAGTTACATTAGAACCTTTGGAATGGATGATCCCGGAACAATCGGAACCTAAGATGGCTGGTAGTTTTATTTTTGAATACATGCCCCGGGCTATCCACAGATCCCGGTGATTCAAGGATGCATATTTAAGTTTTATCAGAACTTCATCTGAGGAAATTTCAGGAAGGGGAACCTCTTCAATGGTAAGATTCTGATTGAGTTCTTCGATATTACCGGTTTGCTCCAAAACTGCTGCTTTCATCCCGGCTAAAGTTCTAGTTTGATAGAGATTGGACAATGGTCACTCCCCATGACTTCAGGATAAATTTTTGCCTCAATAATTTTACCTGCTATATCGGTGCTTACCATAAAATAATCAATTCGCCAGCCGATGTTCTTTTCCCTTTTACGAGTGACCTGATCCCAGTAAGTATACTGCCCAGGTTGAGAATTAAATTTTCTGAATATGTCCGTATACCCAAGATTTAACAATTTGTCTATCCATTCCCTTTCTTCGGGCAGGAAGCCTGAATTTGTAGAATTTTTGACGGGCTCTGCGAGATCTATTTCTTTGTGAGCAGTATTAAAATCTCCAACAACTATTATTCCTTTTCTATCGCGGTAATTCTTTTCCAGATAAAAAAACAGCTCATCGTAAAAATCCAGTTTATATTTTACTCTTTCAGGACCTCTGCCACCGTTTGGAAAATAAACATTGGCAAGAATAAATTTTTCATACTCCGCAAAAATAACTCTGCCTTCAATATCAAAATATGGGTTTGCAAAACCATTAATTATCTTGACCGGTGACAGGTTACTATAAAGGGCAACACTTGAATATCCCTTTTTCTCTGCAGAAAACCAAAAGGATTCAAAACCATCGAGATTTTTTATTGAATCATTGATTTGCTCCGGCTGGCATTTTGTTTCCTGCAAACAAATTATATCTCCGTTGTGATTTTTAAACCAATCCATAAAGCCTTTATTCTGGATGGCCCTTATCCCGTTAACATTCCAGGAAAATATGGTTATACTTTTTGTTGAATTGGACTTCTTTGCCATTATATTAGTACGATCATAGGGTTTTTTTTATAAAGTTAAATAACTATTTTTAAATTTAATATTCAAATTACCTTGTTAACAAGATCAAAAAGTATCAAAGAGATTTATGATGAGACCAAAAACTATGATTTGGTAATTACAAATGATGCTCCGCTTGCAACAGGTCTGAATAAATTAATTGATTATCCCCGCCTTGATAATTTTGCAATGACTCCCAGGCAAATAGCAGCCAAATTTGCGCTGTTGCACTTCGACAAACTGTATAGCAGCGGTGACTTGATTGTTGAAATTTCAAGAAGAACAAAAAAACCGCTAAAGCTAATTCATCAGAGTATACAAAAGATTTTTGAAGTCTGGAATAATACCGGTTTGCTTGAAAGCTGTAAATTATTTCTCGGTGAGGAATTCTCCCTGATTCATTTTCTTGAAACTTATGCAACCGTAGAACTTGCAATGGAACAATTTGATGAGTCTTTTTACAAAAATAAATCGATAGTTACTGCAGGAATTGATCTGTTTAATGAACTGGACAAGCAGGTGCTTCCCAAAAAAGGAATCCCACCTGGTGATATTGATTTGTTTACTGAGGAAGAATTGAAAATTCCCAAGACCTATTTGTTTAATTCGTCAAATGTTCTCATAAATCAGATTGTTTCTTTGGTAGGCAAAGATAAGGAAAACGATATTGCGATTGTTGTAAATCCTGATTCTGAATATTTGGGCGTTATAAAGGCAAGGCTTAAAGAAAGAGGCATTAACCTTTTGACCAAAAATTTTCTAAGTGAAGATCTGCAGGTAAGAGATATTCTAACCTTCATCGATTCTTCTTTCCGCGTAACTGATTTAAAAATTGGAGACCTGTCATTTGTGGAATCTTTTCTGGGAATTAATCCTGACCGGAAATTTTATCAGTATTACCTCGCCTCATATGTTGCTAACAAACATAAGTCAAATATTCTCAATAGAATCTATAATGTCATGGCGAATATCCGGAACTTTACATATGAAGGTCTTTTAAACCACATATCTAAAGAGTTTAACATTCGGATAAAAAAGGAATTTGTTGATTTAATTAAGAAGCTTGAATTATATCAAAATAAAATAAACGAGAATAATTTTGATGAATTAAATTATTTTATAAGTCACATTGATTTAGAAATATCTCAAAACCGTGATGGTGTTCTATTTGTAAATGCGCTCAATTCTTCTTTTGTAGACAGGCAATTCATTATTTTTGCCGGGCTTGATGCAAGCTGGACAAAATTTAACAATGATAAACCCTATATTAATAAAATTGATGAGGATAAAAAAAACCTGGGCAGGTTTCAGATATTACTTTCACAGGGGGAGCATATATTTAATTTTGCATTAACTCTAAAAAGCGGTGAAAAAGTAATTCCATGCTATTACTTTAACATCCTGGTAAATGAAAATATCAGGAATTTTGAAGATGAATGCTTTAATCCGGTAATGATCAATTTTGTTCTCCCGGAGCCAATTAACCTCCCCGTCAAGGAAAATCAGAATGCACCTGCAATTCCTGCAATCGACTGCATCTCACAAAGCAGCCTTAATACATATGTTATTTGTCCGAAGAAATATTCATTTGGTAAATTAATCCCTCATGAACATCAGGCTCCACTGGTAAAGGGTAATTTGCTTCATTCCTTTGCAGAATTTTATTTCAATCATCCGGATTTTGCAAAAAAAAATATCCCAAAAATTTTAGGGTACATAATGAATGAATATAGTGGATTTGTAAGAGAAACGAATATAGAAACTGAAAAAACTCTTTTCCTCATTGGCATGCATTCCATAATGAAATTTCTGGATGAAAAGAATTTTAGAAAGGTGGAATCAGAAAAAGCAGAAAATGCAAATGAGAATTTTCTTTTTGCAAAGACTGGCAGGAAAAAAATTTATCTTAACACAGAACAATGGCTGGTAAAAAACAATTCGGGAATTATTGGCAAGATAGATCTAGCGTTTGATAATACTATTATAGATTATAAAAGCAGTAAAGTTAAAAAGAATGAGCCCGAATTACTGGAAGAATTTAAACCGGACTTGTTAAAAAAGAATGAGGACGCACAGTTAAATTTCCAGACTGTTGCGTACATTGCAAGCTTACGTGAAGATACACCACTTTGTGAATTTGACTTCCTGTATGTTTATATTTTGGCAGATTTTAAGAATATCATTAATGGAATAGAGTCAAAGGTTAGTATTTCGAATATCAGGTACATCCCTTTTACATTTAAAGAGTATATCACTTCCCGTAAATGTTTTGATAAAATCAATAGTTTTTCAAAGGACAAATTTCTTGAGAAAATAGGTTATGAAAATTATAAAAAAGTAATTGAAGAAAATTTTGAGAAAATTAATTTTTATAGATTTACAGATATAGTAGAAATATTGGAAGATAGATTTTACACTCTGGCAATTGATGAACTGAAATATAAATTATCGGATTTTGGAAGAAGGAAAAAAAGTTCATTCATAAAAGAGACTATTAAACCACTGCTTGCCTCAATCTTAAGGATCAGGACGGGATTTGTTGATGAAGGACTAATTTTTAAAGATGATGTGGACATTTTTTTAAAGTTTGTAAACGAGAAGATCGAAGAAATTAACCTCTACCAGAATGCAACTTTTCCCAATCAACCGGTTTTTGATCTGAGAGGAATATGCCAAAAATGTGAGTACCTATATATGTGCGTAGGAAATAAATTGTGGAGCGCCAATGTTGAATGACCAAAATCCAAATCCTCAGGATGTACTTATAGATTCTACAGAGGGGATTTATCTAGTAGATGCCGGCGCAGGAACAGGTAAAACTTACGTAATCATAAGTCGGTATCAGAATCTCATTTCAAAGGGTATACATCCCGGTAAAATTCTTCTTGTAACATTTACAACAAATGCTGCCGCTCAAATGAAAGAAGAAGTAATTGCGAAAGTTAAAAGCAACTTCCCTGTAACTGAG
>JBBSDT010000160.1:0-7603 GCA_038240405.1 Ignavibacteria bacterium | reverse complement strand
GGATACCCACGAGCTTTGCGTGGATACCCACGAGCTTTGCGTGGATACCCACGAGCTTTGCGTGGATACCCACGAGCTTTGCGTGGATACTGACGAACTTTACAGGAGTATCCCCAAATAAAGGAAATTTAATACTTAACTAATTATGAAAGTATTTTAAGAATTAGCGTATTTAAAGTTTTCATTATCTCATAACTTAAAAGGTAAAGCTTGGTTGCATAATTACGAAAATCATTCGTTATAGTATATATTCTCCCATCTAAAACTGAATCCTCCCGGATAAATTTTAACAGACTTTATATTTTATTACAATTTTCTTATCTTTATTAAGACGCAGTTTAAATAACGATAAATTGATACAAGAAGATATAAAAGAAACATTCATTAATTACCTGAAGCAGAATGCTCATAGAATAACAAATGAAAGATTTCTTATTTTAGATGCAGCTTTGAACATGCAGGAGCATTTTGATGCGGACGGACTTTATTTTCAAATGAAAAAGGATTATATAAATGTATCAAGAGCTACTGTTTATAAGACTTTAGAGCTGATGAGCGAATGTAATATCCTTACAAAACATAACTTTAAAGGCGACCGTACCCGTTACGAAACAAAGATTGGCAGAAATCCTCACTATCACATTATTTGCATCACCTGCAATAAGATTATCGAATTTGAATACCCTATGATTGCAAAGATACAGGATAAAGTTTGCCGTGAATATAATCTTAAAATGGTAGATCATACATTTCAGGTTTTTGCAAAATGTGAAAATTCGGCAAAATGTAAAAAGAGACTTAGCCATGTCAGCTAAATTTTTTTGAATATTATTTGGTTTAAGTTCCGCATACGAGAATGAGGACAGCTGCAGATTTGAAAATCGGAGAAAGAGCGATAATTAAGGATGTAGATAATTCACATACCTCATCACACAGAATCTTGGAAATTGGTTTTACTCCCGGACAGGAAATTGAACTCATAAATAAATCTGTGTTTAACGATCCGATAGCGCTTTCAATACGGGGAACAATTATAGCGATAAGAAAGAATGAAGCAGTTTGTATATTAATTTGAATACTACTACAACTAAAAAATACCGTTAATAACATTAGTCGGTCAACCTAATTCCGGCAAGACAACTTTATTCAATTATCTTAGCGGAAAGAATTATAAGACTGTCAATTACCCGGGTTCGACTGTTGAATATTCAATATCAAAAATTCTTGGTAAGTTCGCTGTAAATGCCAATATTTTAGATTCCCCAGGAATTATCAGTCTTATCCCCTCTTCTCCTGATGAAAAAATTTCGGTCGATTCATTATTCTCCCATCCTAAATTCGGAACACCCGATATAGTAGCTATTACGGTAGATGCTAGCCAGCTTTCACGTCATCTTTACCTTGTAAGGCAATTGATTGAATCAAATTTTAAAGTAATTGTCGTACTTACTATGCTTGATATTTTACATAAGAAGGGATTGGATATTTCTGACAGCAAGTTAGGCAGTATTTTAAACTGCAAAGTTATCCGTTTAAATGGAGTTACAGGCAAAGGTGTGGATAGTCTTTTAACAGCAATTAATGAAACTATAAATGAAACAAAAGAAGACGCAGAAAAAAGTGTTTCAAATAAATTCGGAACAAATCAGAAGTCAAATTTACTGGAAACATATAGTGCAATAGAGCAGATTGAAAACGAAGTGCTTTTCAAAAAGCAATTTCCTGATACAAATGGCAAGATCGATTTGCAAAAAGTAAATGAAAGCCTTGTAATTCTAAATTCAAACCGGGTATCCAACAAGCCTGATGCGCTGACAATTAAGATTGACAAAATCTTGCTTCATAAGTACCTGGGATTGGCAATTTTCTTCCTTGTTATGGCGGTAACCTTTACTTCCATATTCTGGCTTGCAGCGCCATTGATGGATTTAATTAATAATTTTTTCTCGGCATTATCAGCAAGTGCAGTTTCAATACTGGGAGACGGCTGGATTGGTGATTTGGTTTCCAATGGTATTATAAGCGGCTTAGGTTCGGTTTTAGTTTTTCTTCCTCAAATACTTATTTTATTCCTGATACTTGGCTTACTTGAAGACTCCGGATATCTGGCACGGGGTGCAATGCTTATAGATAAGCCTCTTTCAAAAATTGGTCTTAACGGAAAATCGTTTGTACCTATGTTATCCGGCTTTGCCTGTGCTATTCCTGCAATAATGGCTACCCGGACAATAACAAATAAAAGGGAGAGACTTCTTACAATATTTATAATTCCTTTAATGAGCTGCAGTGCGCGGCTTCCGGTATATGCTCTTTTAATTGCTTTCCTGACGCCTTCTAACAGACCCTGGATAGGAGGAATTGTTTTAGCCTCTATTTATATTTTTAGCATTACTGGTTCGGTTATAATCGCTGCCATAATAAATAAATTTCAAAGCAGGCTTATAAAAGAAAAA
The DNA here is from genome assembly GCA_038240405.1 of Ignavibacteria bacterium. Classification (GTDB taxonomy): domain Bacteria; phylum Bacteroidota; class Ignavibacteria; order Tepidaquicellales; family Tepidaquicellaceae; genus JAGPCH01. Next base: position 5,150 of record JBBSDT010000160.1, on the reverse strand, counting down.
GATAACTCTTCATTTATACTCGAGCTTCCTACTTACAAAAGACCGAAGCTGAATATTGTAGTCTTTAATACAATCAAAAACGCAAAACAATATGTTAAAAAGGCAGGACCGGTGATCTTGTGCTTTTCAATGGTGCTGTGGCTGTTAACATATTTTCCAAATTACAATCCAGACGTAAATGAGTCTAATAAGTCACCTGAAGAAATATCCAGGTTGAAAGATGCGGAGAGAATTTCTACATCGTATGCTTCTTATATGGGTAAATTTATCGCACCGGTAATGGTTCCTCTGGGATTAGACTGGAGAGTCGGGGTTTCGCTAATCGCTACATTTGCAGCCAGAGAAGTTTTCGTAAGCTCCCTTGCGCTGATCTTTAAGGTAACTGACAGCGAAGAGAACCTTCAGAATTCGATATTGACTGCGATGAAGGAGGCAACCATTGAAGGGACAAATCAAAAATTATTCACTGTTGCAACTACAACAGGACTTATTATATTTTTTGTTTTTGCATTACAATGTTTGTCAACAGTTGCAATTGCCAAGAAGGAAACGGGAGGGTGGAGGATTCCTCTACTTCAGATTGTTATATTTACTTCTGTAGCCTATGTTCTTTCCAGTATTGCAGTGAACGGACTCCGCGCACTAGGAATAAACTGATCAAACATTAAATCTAAAAAAAACAATATCACCATCTTCAAATATATAATCCTTGCCTTCAATTTTTAGAAGCCCTTTTTCTTTTACTGCAGCTTCTGTCTTTAATTCCATCAGATCATTATATTTCATGATTTCAGCCCGGATGAAACCTTTTTCAAAATCGGTATGTATCTCGCCTGCCGCCTGAGGCGCCTTATAGCCTTTTGGAATTGTCCATGCGTGTACTTCTTTTTCACCGGCAGTAAAGAACGTAATAAGATTTAATAGTTCATAGCCTTTATTTATGAGCTTATTCAAACCCGATTTATTCAAACCCATTTCTTTCAGAAATTCAATTTTTTCTTCTTTTGTTTCAAGCTGTGAAATCTCCGATTCTATCTGAACCGACAAAATAAGGAACTGAGCACCTTCCCGGGCTGCAATAGTCTTTACCATTTCCGAATATTCATTTCCTTCCAGGTTTTTATCATCTACATTTGCAACATATAAAAAAGGCTTATCAGTCAGCAGATGAAGTTCTTTAATAATTAATTTTTCTGCATCACCCAGATTTACCGTAAAATATTTTGCCAGGCGTGAAGATGCAAGGTGGTCTTTTAAAGAACTTAATATTTCAACTTCCATCACAATTTTTTTATCTCCTGTTTTAAGAGATTTTCCTGAACGTTCCAATCTTTTCTCAATAGTATCGATATCCTTTAAGATTAATTCCGTTTCTATAATTTCGATATCACTTTTCGGATCAACCTTTCCTTCAACATGAATAACATTATCATCAATAAAGCAACGGACAATATGCACAATAGCTTCTACTTCTCTTATATGAGAGAGAAACTGATTTCCTAATCCTTCTCCCTTGGAAGCCCCCTTTACAAGTCCCGCAATATCCACAAATTCGATTGTAGCCGGAACTATTTTTTTAGGCTTATACATTTCAACCAGCTTATTGACCCTTTCATCAGGGACTATTACTGTACCAATATTCGGATCAATCGTACAAAAAGGATAATTTGCAGCCTCAGCATTTTGAGCTGAAGTTAATGCATTAAATAACGTTGACTTCCCCACATTTGGAAGGCCTACAATTCCACATCTGAATGACATTTATATTTTTAAATTATAGAAATATTTTTATTAAAACAAAATATACGGTACCGAAGAAAAGAGGAATTAAAATATTATCATCCACTTTAAAAGGAATAAGATCAAATAGGCTTGTAATAAAAACGGCGGCTGCACCAAGATAATATTCTTTTACTGAAATTGTGACTTTGGGTGTTAACAATATTATCAAAACTCCGGAAATAAAAAATGCCAGACTTCCTTCGATGGTCTTATTTTTTATAAAGTGCTTTCCATAAATCTTCCCGAATATTGCTGCAAAAGAATCGCTGAATATTGTTATAAGCATACAGGTGATTGCAACCTGTTTAGGAAAAATGATCACACAAATAAGAAAGGCAAGTATTATGTAAGTTGCACCAGTTAACAGAAATTTATCCCGGCTTTTTTCGTGTGTTCTTAATATGGGTTTCAGAATTTTCAGATAAAAAATGCCGAAGCTTTTGCTTTTTACCCGTAGTATGTCAACGAAGATTAGCAGGATTGTGAAAAGAGTCAGTATAATTATTTCAATTTCTCTATCTATAAAAAGATAAGAAACAGGTATGACTGAAGAAGAAAGGTGAATAGATTTCCTTATTAATTCATTCTTAAGATCCTGAGTATTCTTTATATCCGGCAATATTCAAAAAAAAAGCGAGATAAACTCGCTTTATAAAATTTTTATTTACTATAATTTAATTAGCTAATGCAATATCACCGGGCGCAAATTTTTCATCTTTTACTTTTTTCTCTTTACCCTTTGGTACTTCACTATTCTTCGAAACATCATCCTTCGGAACTATTTTTTCAAACGGAGGTAACTTTTCACCTCTCATTATCATATCAAGTTCCATTGAATCCAGAATTTCCCTTTCCAGTAATGCATCCGACATTCTGTGAAGCTTATCTGCATTCTGCAGAAGTATTCTTTCAGCTTTATCCATTCCCGCCTGCACGATTTTTTTAATTTCATCGTCAATCAAAATCTGCGTAGATTCGCTGTAGTCTTTATGCTGGGTTATTTCTCTTCCCAGGAATACTTCTTCCTGCTTTTGTCCGTATGCAATTGGTCCAAGCTTTTCACTCATTCCGAATTCACAAACCATTTTGCGCGCCATACCTGTAGCTCTTTCTATGTCATTGCTTGCACCTGTTGTATATTCGTTAAATATCATCTTTTCGGCTGCCCTGCCTCCCATTGCATATGCGATCATTGCTTCCAGATATTCTTTTGAATAGGTATGTTTTTCATCCATAGGAAGATAAGTAGTTACACCAAGTGCACGTCCTCTTGGAATTATTGTAACTTTATGGACAGGATCTGCCTCTGGAATCATTTTTGCAACTATAACGTGCCCGCTTTCATGATAAGACGTTGTTTTCTTTTCCCTGTCAGAAATGATCAGGCTCTTTCTTGCAGTTCCCATCATTACCTTGTCCTTTGCTTCTTCGAAATCTGTCATTGTAACATTATCCGAATTTCTTCTTGCCGCAAGCAGTGCAGCTTCATTAACCAGGTTAGCCAGATCAGCTCCGGAAAATCCGGGCGTACCCTTAGCCAGAACATCAACTATTACATCTTTAGCAAGCGGGGTTTTTCTTGTATGTACCTTTAATATTCCTTCTCTACCTTTTACATCAGGCCTGTCAACAACTACCTGCCTGTCAAATCTTCCGGGCCTTAATAACGCAGGATCAAGAATATCAGGCCTGTTTGTAGCTGCAATTATAATTACCCCGTTATTTTGTTCAAAACCATCCATTTCAATAAGAAGCTGGTTAAGTGTTTGCTCTCTTTCATCATGGCCGCCTCCTAATCCCGCTCCCCTGTGTCTGCCAACTGCATCAATTTCATCGATAAAAATAATACATGGAGCATTCTTTTTTCCCTGCTCAAATAAATCCCTGACCCTTGATGCTCCAACTCCAACAAACATTTCTACAAAGTCCGCGCCGCTGATTGAAAAGAAAGGAACACCTGCCTCACCGGCAACAGCCCTGGCAAGTAAAGTCTTTCCGGTTCCCGGAGGTCCTAAAAGTAATACTCCTCTCGGAATTTTTCCTCCAAGTTTCTGAAACTTTGCAGGGGTTTTTAAAAATTCTATTATTTCGGATAGCTCTTCTTTGGCTTCATCCGCGCCTGCAACGTCATGAAAAGTAACTTTGGTTGCAGATTCACTTAATAATTTTGCCTTCGATTTCCCAAATGAAAATATATTTTTTGATCCTCCGGCTCCGGACTGCATTCTTCTCATAATTATAATCCAGAAGGCAATAATCAAAATCCAGGGTAATGCTCCCAGTAACGGGGCAAACCATCCGCCGTCATCTTTTTCTATGCTAAACTGCACACCGCTTTCGTTCCAGGTTTTCACAACGTTATCATCAATATTTGTATAAGGCAGCAGTACGGAAAATCTGTCTATGGTTACTGTTCGGTTGGCTACATTGATTGGTTCGGGGGATTTTAGTTTTCCAAGGAATTCATAGTTATTATCTGATTTCTTAATAACAGCGCTTTCAATCTTTTTATCGCTGAGAAATTTCTGATACTGATCATACTTAAGTTCGGAATACTTGCCATCTGTACCTTTGGTATAAATCATTATAAGAAAGAATCCGATTAAAATAGCGCTCCATCCCAAAACTATTTTAAAAACCCGGTTCCAGTTAAAGTCATCATTATTTTTATTGGTATTCTTTTTTTGATTTTTCGGACTCATGAATATTCGTTTTTAATTTTCATTATGTAACACGTAAATTGCATTTAAATTCCTGTATCTCTGTGCAAAATCCAACCCGTAACCAACTACAAATTTATTATCAATCCTGAAGCCGATATAATCTATTTTGAAATTCAGGCTTGATGTATTTTTCTTAAACAATAAGCTGATAAACTTGAGGGAAGATGGCTTGCCTTCTTCGATTATTGATTTTATGAAATTTGCCGAAAGCCCTGAATCAACAATGTCTTCTACAACTATTATATCCCGGTTTTCTATCTGGCAGTTGAGCTCCTTTAACATCTTTACTTTACCTGATGAAATCTTTTCATCGCCATAACTGGAGAGCTTCAGAAAATCTATCTCACAATCAATGTTTATTTCGCGAATCAGATCGGAAAGAAATATAAACGATCCATTCAGAATCCCTATGAATATAGGTTTTTTGCCGGCATAGTCTTTATTGATTTTTTTGGCAAGTACCTTTATTCTTTTTCTTATCTCTTTTCTGGAGATGAACTGTTCGAGACCGGACTTCCTTTTCTTAGGCAAACTTTTCCATTGTTAAATATATCAGAAGATTAATCCAAATAAAAAAACCACTCTAATTATTCAATGAGTTTGTAATAAAAAATTTTGTTCAGGTATTCTCTTCTGCCAGTATTC
>JBBSDT010000159.1:0-7616 GCA_038240405.1 Ignavibacteria bacterium | reverse complement strand
GATTATAATGACTTAGGTAATATGATGCAATATGCTTTTCAAACGTGTTCTTTATTTCAGAATAATGAAGTGAAAACCCTTTCGGGACTTCCTAAAGATTTAAAAGCATGGGTAACAGAATTTAATTTGCGGGATGATGATCAATTCAATCATTTTACTATTCATGGCTCATGGGCTCATGGAATATTCGTTGGATCAATGGCCTTGGCATTTTTAGAAAGCGATAAGATAACTCATATAGTAAACCATTGTATCGTAAATAACTTTGTTGGAGGGGCAATATTTAATTCTGTCAATGGATTTGAATCAAAGGTCGGAGATGATATTATTTCGACGGACCATAGTGATAATTCTAATGACGATATGCCAACGGTTAAATGGGGCTTAACTGCTACTGGAATAACCTTAAAAATGATTGCGGAAGCTTTTCGAATGTCTACAAGCGCAAATAAATTATTTATTTTATACTCTCCAATTTATCCTAGCGGTTTCCCAGCTGTTTACGGATGGCAATTTATGAAATCAAATGATGAACAGTATATTATAATAAATACTTGTGGTTTACCTCAATATATTAATCTAAGTGGTGCGGTTAGCAGCACGTCAAATATTTATTACTACGAACAGGTATCAGGCGATCCTTTATGGTTTATTGATGGAAAGACAACTATTGATCCTAATACTATGGAAGTGTCTTCTTATGAAGGCTACAGCCCTACATGGGATCATACGAATCCTACTCCATCAATAGTATCTTTGTCTCGCATCAAAAACAAGGTAGCTGACATTCATTATTTGCAAATTCCCCCATTTTCAATAACGAGGATATATAGACAAACCGATGGGGATGTGGTGATAAATGGAACTGCATCATCGATTTGCGAACCGATAGCTTCGAATCCTGGTTATCCAACAACTTCCTTAAACCTTTACGCACAAGGAGCAATGCGGTATGAATGGTCAACGAGCTCGGGTACGTTAAGTAATACCAATCAAAGTTCAACGTCAGTGAATTATATACCGACATCTAGTACGTTTACTGTTTCTGTTAATGGATTTGATGAACTTAGTAATCCAATTGGAACAACTCAACACTATACTGTTACAGTTAATAATAAACCTTCGGATGGCGCTCCGACCATTCATTCCCTTAACGGTTGCAATGACTTTACACTCCTTTCTGGTAACAATTCATATAATTACGACTGGTCACCCACGATCGGTTTTGGTACTCTAAGTGTCCTAGGCTCATTTGTGCATGTTACCACGGGATCAAATAAATTGTATCAATTTTTGGATTTGAGCTACTTTGACAATAAATATACTAGAACTTTTGTGAACTCAAATGGTTGTTATGATCAGGATAGTTGGAGCCTTACAGCAAACCCTTCTAATGTTAACATTACCTGTAGTGGGTGTGGTGGTATTAACCAAACTCTTCCTAAAAGTACAAACGCCAAATGTGCCGGGACAAGTTTCGATTTGAGTGCATCGGGTGCAAATTCATATGTTTGGAATTGGATTGATGGAGGAGGTGCGTCTCATTCATCGAATAGCAACCCTTTAACCGATGCGCCGGATGTGACAACCACTTATACTCTTAGTGGTACTACTAACTCATGCACCACTAGCACATATTTTACAACTGTCATAAAGCCAACAATTTCAATAGGTAAAGATGATTATTTTACTTGTCAAAATAATAATAAAAAGGTTGCGGCCACTGTTTATAATTATGATAATGGTACTACTCCTAGTTATTCATGGCTTCCATCTGGCTATTTTGATAATCCTTCTAATGATAACCCTCATTTTACCCACGTATCCACAACAGGTACGTATAGTATCTCAGTCTCTTCAGATGCAGATTGTAGTGGTAGTACTGTTCCGACTAACACCTACAAATCAAACGTCACTGTTTCTCCGATTCCTTCATTCACATTTACCGCTTCAGATTATGACGTGTGTTCGGGAGATCCAGTAACTCTTACTGCATCGCCCTCATCTGGCTATGACTATACCTGGCAAGATGACGATGGATCTGGATTATCTTTTTATAATAGTACTATTGGGTATCAAATCGTAGTGCACCCTATTCAAACTACCACCTATACTTTAGTAGGATCAAGTAATTGTTGCTGCGCTACATACTCTGCAACAATTGATGTAACTTGTAAATTAGCCAACGTAATTAATAATAACTCGACTAATACACCTCAGGTGGAAATAAATTTATTTCCTAATCCTAATTATGGTCTACTAAATATTAATTGTAAAAGTAAGGAAGCAATGGATTATATAGCAAACGTCCAAGTGGTTGATATTTATGGTAAAGTTGTTTTAGTGTTTCCAATTTCACTTTCCGGTAAAGAAAGTGATTTTTCAATTCCAATTTCCGTTGATACTGGAATTTATTTTGTTCATTTTAATTCTAGCAATTTAAATCTTACTAAAAAACTTTTAGTATTAAAGTGAGACAGCTTAAAGTTTAATAAATTTGGACGTAAATTTAAACTGATCATATTTTATGGTCAGGATATAAATTCCTTCTGATAACGTACTGAGGGTTATCGTATTTTCATTATTCCTCGCAACTTTATAAAATACTGTACACCCTAGCAGATTTTTAATTTCAATAGAGGTGTTTGGCGTTATTTGTGGTATAAATACATCTAGAAAATCTTGTGCTGGATTTGGAAAGAAAGAAATAGTTGAATTAATTATATTAGTATTGCTCGTATAAATATTACAAGTACTATCAGCAACATATTTCCATAAATCATTCATCATGAAATCTAATTCCCAGTAGCCGCCAAATACCCAAAAGTTATTCGTGCTGTCAACCCAGGCAACCGCACCCCTCCTAGAGCGAGGATCATTATTAATTTGTGTTAATCCTTGTTGTCCATAGAAGCCTTGATCTTCCGGGGTCGAGTCTTTATATGCTTTCATCCATTGTCCTATTTCGGGGGAAAAACTCCATAAATCTCTTGAAGATATATAAAAGTATGCGGAGTTTTCCCATCTGACACTTCCACCAAGCATCCAGAATTTTCCATGTTTATCCTTCCACGATGCAATTGAATAACGTGAGGCAGAATGATAGTTGGAAGAAAATTCACAAAAGGGTCCTGATACTCCTGGGGAATTGGGTAATGAATCCCCATTTATCCAAGTCCACTGATTGTCATTTATATTATACTTCCACATATCATTGAAAAAATAATCGCCTATCCATACGCTGTAATACGCGTAGCCACCAAATAAATAAAAGTTATTGGCCTCATCACTCCAAAATGCCATTCCGTAACGTGAGGGAGGAAGGTTGCTCGTAGCAGCAATATTCTTTTGACCATATGACCAACTACCTATATAATTAGGACTGCCAATGTATCCATTTGTTCCGTTCACCCATGTCCATTCATTAGTCGCAATATTGTACTTCCATAAATCATTAAAATATTTTTCCCCTGCCAAATATGTTTTACCGCCGAAGAGCCAGAGATTATTTTCACCATCAACCCATGTTGCAACTTCTGATCGTGCACCTGGCGTGTTAGCAATGTCGGCAACACCCTTAGTTCCGTAAATACCAAACTGATTTTGCGTATTGCTTCCTTTCACCCACGTCCATTCAGTAGTGGTAATGTCATATTTCCATAAATCATTGTAGTTGTACATAAGGTCGCCTCCATAATAATAAACTCCTCCTCCAAATAACCACAAGTTTCCCGCTGAGTCAACCCATGTTGCAGCTCCTGTTCTTGCTCCTGGGATGTTTGCTGAATCCGCAACACCTTGTGTTCCGTATACTCCCGGATCAGCCGCGTTGGGTGAAGTTTTCATGAGTGCCCACTCATCAATATCCGGATTGAATTGCCAGAGTGTATTGAGGTTTTCTTCTCCGAAATAGGAATCATTATACAAACCACCGAACAACCAGAAATGTCCCTTCTTATCAGTCCAGGCAGAAGACAAGTAAGTAGCCAGCGGCTCATAGCTGGAATCGAACAAGCCTAAGTTTTGAAGATTATAATTACCAGCGCTATTAAAGGTGCTGTCACCTTTCATCCAAACCCATTGGCCATTTTGACAAATGGATTTTGAAGGTAGAAGTAGAATGAGAAGATGAAATAAGAGTATAGATTTTTTCATAGCAGCGAGTTGTGAAAATAAAAGTACAAAAAATTTTGTTGAAGTCTCCAATAATAAATGAATGTTTAATTACATACCTGAGGACAAACGTTACGGTAAAACGAATTTGGAGGAACTTGAAAAGTTTACAACTGATTCTATCAAGAAAGAAATTCAACAAATTGCTTCTGAAATCGGAGATGTGAATCAACGTATTACTTTTTTAGAGAAAAAAGAAACAGAATCTTATAAGGCTCAAATTGAAAGTAGTCTTGCTCAGAGAAGAATTGATTTAGAAGCTCACAAGCAAATTGAGCCCCCTATCATTAGCCCTCCAACAGATATAGAGAACTTACAGAAAACAAGCGAGGTCAATGAAAATATTGACAATAAAAAAAAGCAAGTTGGTGAACTTGAAAAATTATTATCTGAAAATAAACAGGAACAGAACGAAGTCTCGCTTGCAAAAATAAATCTTGAGAAAGTTTTGACTTCACTCACACTTTTAGAAAATGAATTTAGCAAAACAAAGGAGATAATAACTCCAACCTTAACAAGTAACAATATAACAGTAGAGGAAGTAATTTCATTAATAATCAAAAGAGAGGCAGTTAAAGCAAAGTTGGCGGAGAAATCCACTAAGCTAGAAGAGTTGAATAATGTTTTGAATCCTGAATTGACTGGTAGTATTCCACTGCAAATTTTAGAATTGCGTAAACGATTAATTGAACTCCAAAATACTTTAGACGAATCTTCAAAAGCTTACCAGAAATATTTAAATGACAAGGAAGCTTGGACAAGAGTGGAAAAGGAAATTATTGGAAGCGGTGGACAACTTGGGTCAATCAAATATTTTGAACATGAACTCACTTACATTTCCTCAACTTTAGTCGAAAATCTTTCTGCGGAAATAGATAAGCGAAAAGAATTACTGAAAAAACTTTTCGCAAAAAAAATGGATATACTCAATTCCTTCAAAACATTCTACCAGCCCATTACTGATTTCTTTTCGAAAAATGGTGATATTTGAGGGAGTATGAAATAAAGTTAGACGTCGAAAACAAACTTACTGGCTTTGAAGATAAATTCCTTACTCAAGTTAGTTCTGGGGCAAAAGGAAGTTTCTACGGGACCGAGGACGCAAGGCGAAAACTTATCGAGATTATTCAACAAAGTAAATGGGAAACCGAAACTGATATCATTTCATTTCTGGATAATGTCATAGACAATCTGAAAGTTGATCGACGACCAAATAACAATGAAAAGAGAGAAGTTGATAAACAGTTAAAGGCAGGGTACATAGTGGAAGAGCTTTATGATTTCCTTTTTGAGCTTGACTACTTAGAACCGACCTACAAATTAAAACTTAATGACAAAAACATTGAAACACTCAGTCCAGGAGAACGAGGCGCATTGCTACTAATTTTTTATTTAGCACTTGATCGCAATGACATTCCTCTGATTATTGATCAACCTGAAGAGAATTTAGATAATCAAAGCGTCTTTACTCTCTTAGCTCAATTCATAAAGAATGCAAAGCAAAAACGACAAGTGATTATAGTAACCCACAATCCTAACTTGGCAGTTGTATGCGATGCTGATCAAATTGTCCATGTCAAAATAGAAAAGCATAACAAAAACAAAATCATTATCAATTCAGGCGCATTAGAAAACCCCGAAATAAATAATGCTGTAGTTGACATTCTTGAAGGAACCTATAGGGCATTTGACACTAGAGACACGAAGTATAAAGTAATTCCAAGGTAAGTGAGCACAATAACAAAAATTATTCTCGAAATAACTTCGATTGAATTCTTCCAATCACTCAGTTGGAGTCATATTCATGGCGATTGCCACGGTATTGAAGCAGGCGGAGTTGGTGGCGATGGGTGGGTGGAAAGTTTTTGATTACGTATAAGCATAATTATGGCAAAAAAAATTACCTATCTTCTTGGAGCAGGAGCAAGTGCTTTAACAATGCCGACAGTTGCAAAATTTAGAGAGGCAATCTTTGAGCTTGAAAGAGATTTAGATAAGCGGAATATTGTGAATGAAATGTTGATGAAAGCTCCAGAAATAACCGATACAAATGGGGCTGCATCATTAGTGGTTAAACTATCGCTTCTTAACAAGGAGTTAATAAATTTTTCTTCTATCGACACTTTCGCGCGCTATATTTATTTTACTCAACCGAAGGAGTTGACTACTTTAAAAGCATTAATTAATTTTTGTTTTACGTATTGGCATTTTCAAAAAGGACTTGATAAAAGATATGATGGTCTTTTTTCTTTGTTGGTGCTAGATAATAATGGAAAGCCCAATTTACCTGGCAATGTGAAATTTCTAACGTGGAATTATGATTTGCAGTTAGAGTCAAGTATTGCAAGATATATAGGCAAAAAAAACCTAGGACAACTGGAACAGGTAATTCCTATCTTCCCATGCGTTGATCGAAACAAAACTGTTAAAAGTGATGAGTTCTCGGTTTTTAAATTGAATGGTTCTGCACAAGCATTCTGGAATCAGACTGGTAATGTGTTTAAAAACGATTTACCGTTTGAGTTTTTCAATCATGATTTGACAAAAGAAGAACAAAATAGATTCAACTATCTAACAAGGATTGTAGTACAGGATTACATTGAAAATGTGAAGACGTCTAAAGGGGTTTCTTACATTAGTTATTCTTGGGAGAACAATGAAAATAATCAGGCTACTCGCCAGGGCGCCAAGAATTTATGCGTTGACACAGAAGTACTAGTAGTAATAGGTTATTCATTTCCTTTAATTAATCGAGCTATTGATGAAGAATTGCTTAGGAGTATGAAGCGCTTGCACAAAGTTTATGTTCAAAGCCCAAAGGAGACTATGGAAGCAGTTACGGAGCGTATGAAGTCGGTGATTGATATTGATTTGAATAATCCGTCTAACAGGATACAAATTGCACAAGTGCGAGGATCAGATGAATTTTGTGTGCCGGATGAAATTTTCGTGAAATAACTTACAGTTGATGTTATGTCAATCGAATTTTTTCCAAATACTCTTCAGCAATATTAAACTTCTTAAAAATCTTCAAAGCCAGCTTCACCAGATTCACAACATCCTCTCTGTTGTAAAGCAGCACAGCTTTTTTCTTGATCTTATCTTTCCAATCCTTCCAGATGTTGAAGATGCTCGTCTTGTATTTCATTACGCGACGTCGAATACCAAATCGTTTCTCCAGGTTCTTCAGTTTGAAACTTCCAATCTTGATAGTGTCTTTAAAAACTTTCATCAGGTTCACGCAGCGGAATTTTTTTCTGAACTTAAACTTGAAAAATTTTTCCAGCATTCCCACATCAGGGCCATAACAAAAAACGCTGCCGGTGACTTTATCAAAAAGTTTTTTGAAATTTCTCTTCGTTAATTTCTTTCCATACAGTTGTCCGAATTTTCCTTGACCGTATGCGTATCCAATCAAAAACATTCTTTGATTGAGATACCAT
>JBBSDT010000158.1:0-7618 GCA_038240405.1 Ignavibacteria bacterium | reverse complement strand
TATTAATAACGCAATAAGGTTTGCATTGAAGATCATAATTCCCAAACGGTGTATTAATGCTTTTCGATTTGAATTTGTTTTTATTAACATTCCATTTTTCCTGTACATCCAATATAGTTAAGTTAGCGCTCTCCCCTTCTTTAATTTTAATTTCATCAAGTCCCAGTATCCTTCTCGGATTAGATGACATTTTCTCAATCATTTTCTCAAACGGAATTATTTTTTCTTTAACAAGATAGGTATAAGACAGACCTACAGCGGTCTCGAGACCTATAATTCCAAATGGCGCATCATAAAAACCCTGGTTCTTTTCATAATCTGTATGCGGTGCGTGATCGGTGCAGATAACATCAATAGTATCGTCCCGCAATCCTTCCAAAATATTATTTACATCGTCTGTAGTTCGCAATGGCGGATTCATCTTTGCATTTGTATTATACTCAAGGCACTCTTTTTCTGTTAATATAAAATGGTGAGGGCAAACTTCTCCGGTAATATTTAATTTATTTAACTTTGCTTTTCTCAGCTGATCCACACTTTGACCGCAGGAAATATGCTGAATGTGATACCGCGAGTTTTTTACATAGTCACTTAACAGAATATCTCTCGCAATTACAGATGTTTCACTTACCGCCGGGATCCCATTTAGCCCCATGATTGTTGAAATAAAGCCTTCATTTATAACTCCGCCGTTTGTTAATAATATATCTTCGCAGTGTTGAATAACAACGGAATTAATTTGCGAAGTATATTCCAGAACTCTTCGCATTATTTCAGGATTATATATGGGACTTCCGTCATCTGTAAAGGCAATTGCTCCTGATTGTGCCAGAGATAATATTGGAGCAAGTTTCTCACCCTTCCTTTCCCTGGTTGCGCATGCAGCCACGTTAACTTCCACGAGGTATTCTTTCGTTTTTTCAAGCAGGTTCTCCACTAACATCGGCGAATCAATTGGAGGCGTTGTATTCGGCATACATAAAACTCCTGTAAAGCCACCATTCGAGGCGGAATTAGCGCCGGAAAGCATATTCTCCTTATGTGTTTGGCCCGGATCTCTGAAGTGGACATGCATATCAAATAAACCAGGAATGCATGTCTTGTTTTTTAAGTTAAGTTTTTTGTAATTATTGCTTAAGTTTTTTGTCTTTCCCACCTTCTCAATAATCCCATCCTTAATCAATATATCTGTAATCTCATTAATACTGTCAGCCGGGGAAATTAAATGCACGTCTTTTAAGATTATATCCAATTAATTGACTTTATAATTCAACAGCTTGAAAATTGCACACTTAATTGCTACTCCGTTTGTCACCTGCCGAAAAATCAGTGAGTTATTTGAAATTGAAACATTATAATCTATTTCAACATTTATGTTCATTGGACCCGGGTGCAAAATTTTTATTTTTGGGTTAATTCTTAAACGATCCTGTGTAATGCAGTAATGTTTGCTATACTCCTGAAGTGATGGAAGTAATTTGCCTGCTTCTCTTTCACTCTGAACACGCAAAATATTAAGGGCATCGTTGTTTCGGATTGCTTCTTCAATTTGTGTGTAGACATTAACCCCTAAGCCTTCAATATGCCTGGGTATAAAAGATAACGGCGCACAAACTGACACATTCGCTTCAAATTTTTTCAGACAATAAATATTGGATAATGCAACACGACTGTGTGAAATATCACCAACTATACAGACATTTAAATTTTTTAAACTTTTAAAAGCTTCCATTAGAGAATAAACGTCGAGCAAGCCTTGTGTCGGATGTTCATTCATTCCGTCACCTGCATTAATTACCTTCGAAGATGTTAATCCGGCCAGTAGATTTGGTATTCCTGAAGATGAATGCCGGACAACAATATAATCAAATTTCATTGCTTCAATATTTTTAATTGTATCAAGAAAGCTTTCACCTTTAGTTAATGAGGAATTAGAACCATTAAAATTTACAACATCCATCCCTAACTTTTTTTCTACCAATTCAAAAGAAGTCCGGGTTCTTGTAGAATCTTCAAAAAAAAGATTTATCACAGATTTATTTTGCAGAGTTTTTTTTACCGGTGTTCTGCCTTCAATAGCTTTTTTGTATTCGCCTGCTGTGTTAAAAAGTTCTTCGAAATCCTTTCGTTGCAGGTATTTCAGGCCAAGGAGATGATTGGGAAAACTGATCATTTTTTATTTACATTCCTATTAGAAAATTCCAAAGAATATAATCCAGGATAAGAATAGAAGCTGCTGCAATTACAAATGCTTTGATGGTTGATAGTCCCACTCCTTCAGCTCCTCCGCTGGTTTGAAACCCTATGAAGCAGCCAATTGATGATATGGAAATTCCAAAAAAAAGGGCTTTGATTGTTCCCGCATAAAAATCTTTAACTTCAAATGATTTCTTGAACGCTCCTAAAAAGGTCTCGTTGGGTACATCTAAAAAGATTGTTGCAACAGCATATGAACCTAATATAGCTATGGAACTGGCATACACTACTAATATAGGCAGCATGCAGGTTGTTGCGACTATCCTTGGCATTGCCAGATACCTGATGGGACTTATAGCCATTGCTTCAAGTGCATCAATCTGTTCAGTCACCTTCATTGTTCCCAGTTCAGCAGCCATGGAAGCGCCTACTCGGCCTGCCAAAACAATAGCTGCCAGCACCGGTCCAAGTTCTATTATAATAGCTTTAGTCGTTGCTGAACCAAGGTAACTATACGATATTAAACCTTTTATCTGGTAAGCAGCCTGCCAGCACGAAACTGCACCTGTAAATATTCCTATTATAGTTACTAATGCAAGTGAATTAACACCAACGTGAAGCATTTGTTCCAGTACTAGTTTCCGGTCTCTGAAAATTCTCCTCAGATTTTTTATGACTCCAAACATTAGTATAGAAAATTGTCCAAGCTCTGTGAAAAACTGAATAAATTTTCTGCCGATAAAAGATGTCAAATTATACTTTATTTAGATCGATTAGATGGACTACTAATAACTTTTTAACTTTTGAATTTTTACCTGTAGCAATTTATTACCGGATTTTTTCATAACAGTCATTATGATCCCTTTATAATCTATCCTTTCATATATTTCAGGAATATGACCTGTTACTATTTGCAAAAATCCGCTTAAGGTTTGATATTCATCCAGATCAACGGGAATATCCGCATTGAATCTTTTATTAAAATCCTGTATGCTGATATTAGGATTAACCAGATAAATTCCTTTCTTTTCGCCTTTCGCATTTTCAAGATCTTTATCGGTTTCCGTATCGTACTCATCATCTATCTCTCCGACAATTTCTTCGATTATATCTTCTAGTGTAATTAAGCCTTCAACTCCTCCATGTTCATTTACTACTATACCAAGATGGATATGTTTTTTTTGAAAATCCTTTAAAATGTCACCGATATGTTTAGTTTCCGGAATAAACTCCACAGGACGGATGATATCGTGCAAAACAATTATTTCTTTATGCTCTGCTGCGCTGATAATATCCTTAGAATAAATAATCCCGATAATATTATCAATGCTATCTTTATAAACCGGGATTCTTGAATAACCTTCTTCAATTAATTTCTCAATAATGGTTTCCCGGTTCTCGTCAATATCAATTGCAAACACACTATTCCGGGGAACCATAACTTCTCGCGCTGTTTTGTCATTGAATCCAAAAACTTTTTCTATAATTGCCTGTTCAGTTTCATCTATCTCTCCTGATCTTGTTCCTTCGGCAATGAGTAATCTTATTTCTTCTTCGGAGTGTGATCTTTCTGATTCGCTTACGGGCTTTATACCGATTAATTTAAGAATTTGATTTGCAGCTCCGTTTAGAATTAATATTGCCGGTTTAAATATTAAGTAAAATATATTCAACGGCAAAGCTACAAACAAAGTCGTTGCTTTAGGATGCCTTATGGCCAGTGACTTGGGAGCTAGCTCTCCGAGTATGATGTGTAAAAAGGTGATAAGAATAAATCCGGCTGTCAGTGAAATTGTATGCATTGTCTTTAGATTTTCTATTTTAAGAAAATCAAAAGCCGGCTCTAATATTCTTGCAGTAACCGGTTCTCCAATCCAGCCCAAACCTAAAGATGATATCGTTATACCAAATTGAGTCGCAGCAAGGTATTCATCTAGATGAGTTATTAATCTTAATGCTAGCTTTGACTTGTTTCCTTCAGAAGGCTGCAGTTGAGTCTTTCTTACTTTAACGATTGCAAATTCAGCGGAAACAAAAAGAGCATTCAGCAAAACAAAAAGAAGCAATAAAAAAAGATCGAAGAAGATAGACTTAAAGTATTCCATATATTATGAAAGCAAAATAATTATTTCATCGGGTATCTTCAATCTATACTCAAATAAATATTTGTAAATATTTGTTAAAGGTAAACGGAGTGCGTTTCTCAAAGAAATGCTATTTTGTAAATATCATTTTTTTTATATCAGTCGTGTAATTTGTTTCAAGCTTATAAAAATAAATACCGCTGGACATTTCACTGTATTTATTTGCGTTAAAATCTATGCTGTAAAAGCCCGGGCTCTGATAGCTGTCGATTAAAATATCAACAAATTTTCCGGTCAGGCTGTAGACTTTGAGCTTTACCTGTGTAGGTATGAGGATCTGATAAGAAATGATGGTAGAAGGATTGAATGGATTTGGGTTATTCTGGTTTAATTTAAATTCCGGTACTTCGGTAATGCCGATTTTAATTTCCTCGGACTCAACAATTTTATTATAGTTATTAAAGGCGCTCACTTTATAAAAATAAACACCATTTTCCTGCGGCTTATCTCTGTATGTATAATAAAAAGTTGCTATTGAATCTGATTCTTCCTTTTTCCTGAAATTTGAAAATAAAATATCTGTTAATGAATTATACAGTTCAGTTCCAAGCTTTTTATTTTCAATCTTAAATTTATATAAATTGCTTGGATTTATGATTTTCCAATTTAACTCAACCTCAGCATTCTTAATTTGGGCAGTAAAAGATCCTATTTTATTAGTGCCTTCAGTATTCTCTGCCCTTGCGGCAATGTTAAGTAACAGAATTAGTATTAAAGACTTTAAATATATATTCATAATGTGTTACCGATATTCCTGCAAAAATTCCAATCGCTTTTTTAATTTTTCCTTTGGCATTAGAAGTTTATCTTTACCATAGATTGCTTCCTCCTGATTACTAAATACAAGTTCATATTCGTCGCTCATTACTATAGCTTCTTCCGGACACACCTCTTCACAGAATCCGCAAAAAATACACCGTACCATATTAATTTCAAATTTCAGTGGATATCTCTCTTTGGTATCTTCAGTTTCAGCCGCCTGAACTTCAATCGCCAACGCAGGACAAACACGGGAGCATAAAGCACAAGCAACGCACCTTTCTGTTCCATCATCCTCCTGAACTAAAACAGGTCTTCCGCGATACGAAGCAGGAGCAATCCATTTTTCTTCAGGGTATTGACGGGTAAACTTAGGTCTGAACATTTGTTTTAAAGTCAAACCCAAACCCTTGACGATTTGCGGGATATATGTTTGCTCGAAGAAGTTTAAATCCTTTTTTCTGGTAATTGACATTAAATGTAATTTCTTTTAAATATATTAGTTATCCCGATGGATAAAAAGTCACTAGCCATTATTTTATGAGGATCATTTTTTTTGTATCGGTGAAAATATTTCCTGTATTTCCGGAATTGCCTGATGTCTGAATTGTATAATAATAAATACCTGAAGACAAATGATTTCCGTTAAAAGTGATTCTGTATTTTCCTGCGGATAGCTTTTCATTAACCAATGTAGCAACTTCTCTCCCAAGTTGATTATACACTTTCAACGAGACAGTTTCAGAAATTGGTATAGAGAAATCAATATTTGTAGTTGGATTAAACGGATTTGGGTAATTTTGACTTAAATCATATCCGAAGACGCCTGAAGAAATTGGCTTTATACCAACATTTCCAATCTGAACCTGGAACGTATCAAGCAAATATTGATTAGGATTATCAGTATTATACATTTTGACCACGCCTGTTCCCAAACCCTGGCCCGTACAGCTAAAATCTATATAAAACATTGTATCCTGATGATTTGGCTGAATAGAATAAGGAAGATCGCTTGGAAGGGAAATAGTATCGACAAAGGGTGCATAGCATAAATCATAGCACATTTGCGTTTCCCATGCTGAAGGCAGGTTATTAATGATTCGTGCAAACCTGAAATTTAAAATAGAAGATGAATTATTGCTAACAATAGCCCGGTGTATAATTGTCTGGATAGAGTCCGGTATATATGGAAACTGTACAAACGAAGGACCTAAACTCGTAAAAGAAAAGCTTTGGGCTTTAATATCCTGAATCAATACGATTAATAAAATATTGATTAATAAGTAAATAGTTTTTTTCATAGTCGTATAATATTTCTTAGTTAAGAATTCCCTGCAATTTATTAAAGTACTTTTTTGCAAGCAAATAATCAGGGCAAAGTTCCCTGGCTATCCTGTACTCATTAAGAGCTTCAAACCATAATCCTTTGGACTCAAGCACTTTGCCGATATTAAGATGTGCAAAATGCGGATTTTCATATCTTTTTGACTTCAGCGCTAACTCCAACCACGTAAGAGCTTCGTCAAATTTACCCTGCTGCATTAAGTACGCGCCAATGTCATTATAAGGATTGCCGTAATCAGGGTCTATGGAAATAGCATTCTTGCATTCCTCAATTGCTTTTTCCAAATTATTCAGGAAACTGTAAGTCCATCCCAGAAAGGTGTAAGCCTCCGCAGTAGGATATATGTTTATTGATTTTTTGTAATTCAAGATAGCTTCTTCAAATTGTCCTTTCATTTGAAGACTGTATGCTTTAAGGAGATACTCCTTCGATCTTTCCCGCTCGCTTTTGGTTTTATCTATTCCCACTATGTTAATATATTTAATTACTTAACGCATTTATACGATCTAAAAGTTTCTTTTTTGCAAACATAACTTATGCCATTAATTTATTCAAGTGGTTTTTGTAAATTTGAAATTACAAATCGAACAAATGCAGAAGTGAATGAAAAAATTGGGATAATTCTCGGTTCGGGATTGAACAAATTCGTGGAGAAATTACTTCATCCTGAATTGATTTATGAAGATACTAAAAGCTTTCATAAAATCAGAGTATTTTCGGGAATAATTGGCTCAACTGAAATTTATATTTTCTCAGGGAGAAGGCATTTTTATGAAGGTTATTCTCTTGAGAAGGTAATAGAATCAATTGACATGGCGCAGGAAATGAAGATCAAACTGTTGATTATAACCAATGCAGCAGGTGGATTGAATTCCGGGTTTAAAGTTTCCGACCTGATGCTGATTACCTCTCATCTGAATTTTAACAAGAATATTTTTTCCGCTAATAATGGTGCTGTACTTTATAATAAAAAGATAATAAACAGGGTGAAATCTTATGCTATGCAGGAAAACATTAACTTAAGATACGGAAGCTATTGTTGCTTTTACGGACCTTCTTATGAGACAAAAGCAGAAATAAGATTTCTTAATAAAATTGGAATTGATGCGGTTGGTATGTCCACGATCCCCGAAATTCTATATGCGAATAAAATTGGGATAAAAACACTGGCTTT
>JBBSDT010000157.1:0-7646 GCA_038240405.1 Ignavibacteria bacterium | reverse complement strand
TACCGGAACCGGAATATAAAGGAAAGGTTAATCCGCCTGGCACATCAACAAGTATTGGGTTAATTCCTGCAGAGGCAATATCCCACGGAATAGTTGTAGAAAGTATAGTGGGGGGAATTGCCGGGTACTCAAAATCTTCTGTGAATAACTGTGAATAACTTTTGGGGGCAGTTAAAACCAGAAAACAGAACAGTAATGTTAATTTTTTCATGGTTATTTATTTTTGATTTATGAAATGTTTCTTTTATAATATAAAGTGCAATCCTAACAAAATCCTAACAAATACAATTTTAGCAGATAAAAATTAAAGGACATGTCGGCTAAAGCCAACAAGATTCAATTGGATACAATTAACGATTTTTAATAGTAATGATTTGCTGTCAAGTTTGCTGATTGGATTCCGGCCTAAAGATTGCCGGAATGACAACCCTGGCTATTCGAAATTTTAGATGTGCTGAACAAGAGTTTGAAGATCTTAAATAAGATGCTGGAGTTATATTTATAACTTACAATAACTTACAATTTATAATTTATAATTTAGCCGAGTCTTAAATTCCCAGAAAATATAACGCCTGCTGCTTATTCATTTAATATTGAATCTAACAAACATTAACAGTATTTTAAAAAACACAAAACATTCAAAAATCTTAATTATTAAAGGGAAATGATGAAATACTTACTTTCTTCTATACTTCTTTGTATACTATTTGGACTCTTATCAGCAGATAGCATATCCGCACAGGGATTTAATAGTATTACAACTCCGGATGGGATTAATATGGTAGCTGTAGGAAATTCCGGGAAATATTATCGCTCGGGAAACGGGGGAGTTACATACACAAGCTTTACATTGGCTGGTACCCCAAATCTTAATTCTGTAACATCCTTCGGTAATGATGTCTGGATTGCAGGACAAAATGGAAATGTAGTCAAGACACAGAAAACTTCTTCACCCACAACAACTTACAATGTGGGCAGCTCCAATACATTAAACTCAATCATATTCATAAACTCCAACACCGGCTTTACCTGCGGCAATTCCGGATCGGTTTACAAGTCAATAGACGGAGGATTAAGCTGGTCAGTTAGTAACAGCGGTATCCCTTCGATTAAACTAAATTCAATTAGTTTCACAGACGCAAGCAACGGAACAGTTGTTGGCACAAACGGAAGCATATACGCGACAAACACAGGAGGTTCAAGCTGGGTTTTGCAGGCATCAGGTACGACAAATAATTTATTAAAAGTTAAATATTTCAATGACAGTCTGGTTGCGGTAGGAGAATTCGGAACGCTTCTTTTGAATAAAGGCAGCGGCTGGACAAGTGTTGCAACCAGAACAAGGTCTGATCTAAGAAGCGCTTCCGGAACTAATATGAATGACATTCACATCTGCGGCGGCGGAGGATTTATCAGAAATAACAGATCGGGAAACATAAAGTTTAATAATTTTGAAATAAACCCGATGCTGGCAAATCTGACGGATATATTTTACTATGATTTTAATAAAGGCTGGGCTGTAAGCAGTTTGAATTATGTAATTATTTATACGACCAATGGCGGAACTACCTGGGGAATGCCTACTGGTGCAGCAGTTGCATTTAACTGGGTTGCAAAATCTCCTTCGGGAGGTGGAATAGGAAACAACCTTTGTCCTCATCCCACTGACAGGAATTCTATGTTCGTTGTTTATGGAAATTCAGTGTTCGCAAGCAGGGACAGATCAGAAACATGGACACAGATTGCAACGATTTCTATTGGCTCAAGCTGTCACTCCTTTTATGTCAGTCCTGTTGACACAAATATCTGGCTGGCTGCAATGGTAAGTGCACCTGATTGTATTGTGAGATCGACAAATTATGGAGCAACGTGGACATCAATAATAGCAAGAGATTTTAGCACTTACGGACAGCCTCTTGAAATGGACCAGAATAATCCTTCCACATTTTATTTTGCTCCATCAAATGCCTCAGGTGAAGGAGTTTATAAATCTGTAAATAGCGGAGCAAGCTTTAGCTTACTAGCTCCATATAATATAGGATCAATTGATCAGCCTTGTGATATGGTTGTTATGTGGGACAGTTCAAATGTGATTTATCTGGGAGATGACGGTGCGGAAATTTATAAATCAACTAACGGAGCAGTTAGCTGGACTCTTGTAAAGGCCGGTACTGCGGCTGAAGTTCCATCAATGTGTAATTCTGTTTTTGACAAAACAATTTGTTATGCAACGACCTGGGGAAGCTCGCAGGTTTTCAAAACTTTAAATTACGGAGATGCCTGGAGCATTATCTCAAATAATTCCGGAAGCGGATGGGGATCGGATTTGTGCCGTGAAGATCCGAATGTTGTACTAACGGGTAATTACGGTTCTGAAGCATATCTTACGACGAACGGAGGAGCTAACTTCTTTAATATAAATACAGGCTTGTCGGGCGCCGGTGCAGGCATAATTGTGCCTGAAAGAGGTTACATGCTTAATATGCAAACGGGAAATTTGTTTAAACTGAATATTACATACACCGATGCTCCTATATTAAATGTAATTGATGTTCAGGCACTGGCGCTTGGAGCAACAGGTGTTAATTATTATTCAACTTCCACAATTATTCCTACAGGAATGGTTAAAAATAATAACGGGGTTGCAAGTGCAACTTTTATTGTTATCAGAAGAATTAATCCGGGTAATTATTTAAGTACAAGAACTATTACGAACCTTGCACCAAGCAGCGCTGCAAATGTTAATTTTGATCCATGGACATTTATTGCAGGCAATACTTATACAGTTAAAGATTCCGTTTATATTAACGGTGATACAAATCCGGCAAATGATGTATTGACAGGAACAATTACCCCTTATGTCGGGCAACAAGTACTCAGGGTAGGAGAAGGGTTTACAGGAACCTTTCCGCCATCAGGCTGGTCATTCCAATTTGCAGGTACAAATTATTGGCAATACAGTACAGCCAGCAGTTATGGGATAGGAGTGGGATCTGCGAAGTACGATTTCTGGAATGCTCCAAACACAACCGGAAGCCAGTCGTTGCTAAGTCCGACATTTATTCAATCTGTTTCAGGAGATTCATTAGAATATGATTATGCATATGCTCCATATTCGGGCTCAGTAGATTCATTAATAATTGAAACTTCCTCTAACGGCGGTACGAGTTACCAGACCTTAGTAAGATTGTACGGTACACCGGGGGCTACAGGCATTTATGCCTTAAATACTGTGACGAGCGGTGGAAATTTTACTCCGACGGCCGGACAGTGGCTTAAAAGAAAATGGGGAATACCTTCAGGAACAAATAAGCTGAAATTCAGAGCAGTTAGCGGATTTGGCGATAATCTTTATCTTGATAGCATTAAAATTAACAGTGGAGGTTTATACACTCAGTATAATGTAAAGATGGCTTTGCAGGGAATGTATAATGGGACTACATTGAATTTAAAGGATACTGTAAGAGCCTTTTTGAGAAGTAATATAAGTCCTTTCAGCAAAATTGATTCTGCAACTGCTGTACTGGATTCTCTGACATTAAATGCCGCGTTTGTATTTAAGAATGCACCAACCGGTACCTATTATATTCAGATCATTCATCGAAATGCACTTGAGACATGGAGCAAAGCTGGTGGAGAGACTTTTACAAAAGGAATTACATCGAATTATGATTTCACTTCATCCCAATCGCAGTCATTTGGCAATAATATGATTTTTGTGACAAACAAATGGTGCCTGTATAGCGGTGATGTGACCAGGGACGGTGCAATCGACTTATCGGATATTATAAATATATACAATGATGCTTCTGTTTTTGCATCAGGCTACATAGCGACAGATTTAAATGGTGATGGTATAGTTGATCTGAGTGATATAATAATTGCTTTTAATAACTCGGCTAATTTCATAATCAAAATTACCCCGGAGACTTCGCCTGCGGATATAGCTGTCCAAAAAGAAAGAATGAAACAGGAGATGTTTGAATTGATAAAGAAAAATACGGAAAACAATTTAATTGAATCAGAAAGTAAAAGTAAAAATTCTAATACAGTAAAATAATTTTAATATCTAATAAACGTTCTTAAAAATAAAATAACTACTCACTAATTATCAAAAAATGAAAATGTATAAGTACTTTTTAATTTTATTATCATTTCTGATAGTAAACATAATCTCAATATCCGTATCAGCATTTGCACAGGGCTTTAACAGCATTACTACTCCTGATGGTACAAACCTGGTCGCGGTCGGAAATTCGGGAAAGCTTTACCGTTCAGTCAACGGGGGATCTTCATGGTTCAGTTATACAATTGCAGGCAACCCAAATTTATATGGCGTTACTTCATTTGGTAATGATGTCTGGATCGCCGGGCAGAACGGCAATGTTTATAAAACTTTAAAAACAGTCTCTTCCAGTACTCCTTACAATGTCGGAAGTTCGGTAAATTTAAATTCAGTGTCTTTTGTAGACGCAAATACCGGTTATGTTTGCGGTGACGGAGGAGTCGTCTATAAAACTATGGACGGAGGACTAACATGGTCTGCAAGCAATTCAGGAATTGCTGCAGTAAAATTAAATTCAATCAGGTTTAAAGATGCATCAACCGGTACGGTTGTTGGAAATGGCGGAAATGTTTATGTTACTGTTAATGGAGGTTCAAGCTGGTCCTCTCAATCCTCAGGCACTGCCAGAAATTTATTAAGCCTGAAAAATTTCAATGACAGCCTTGTTGCTGTTGGTGAATACGGAACATTAATTTTAAACACCGGAAGCGGCTGGACGCCTGTGGCTATGAGGATTCACACGGACATACGCGGGATTGCAGGAACAAGCATGAATGATGTTCACGTTTGTGGCGGAGGAGGTTTCATCAGAAATAACAGGAGCGGAAGCAGTAAATTTCTTAACTTTGAGCAAAATCCGATGATGGCGAATCTTGTGGATATATTTTATTATGATAATAATAAAGGGTGGGCTGTCAGCAGCTTAAACTCAGTTATAATTTACACTACAAACGGAGGTACAACATGGAGTATGCCTGCCGGTTCAACGGTTTCATATTCATGGGTTTCAAAATTGAGCGCAGGCGGCGGAATTGGAAATAACCTATGTGAACACCCAAACGACAGGAATTCTATGTTTGTCGTGTATGGATCAACGGTATATGTAAGTAGAGACAGAGGGGAAACCTGGACTACTACTGCAACAATTCCAAGCGGATCAAATGCTCACTCATTCTACGTGAGTCCTATAGATACTAATATCTGGATGTGTGCAATTGAAAGTTCCCCGGATAAAGTTGTCCGCTCAACAAATCATGGAGCAAACTGGACGACGATATTATCTCTTAACTTCAGTAACTATGGAATGCCCTTGGAAATGGACCAGAATAATCCTTCTACATATTATTTTGCACCTGATGGAGGCGGGTTCTGGAAGTCAACAGATAATGGCGCTTCGTTTGCGGAGATCAGCGGAAATTATCCTTTTAGAAGTCCCTGCGATATTATAGTAATGTGGGATAGCTCCAGTGTCATATATCTTGCTGATGGTATTACCGGAAGCGGTGCTGCGAATGTTTTCAAATCTACAAATGGCGGCGTAAACTGGTCGAATAACGTAGCTACTGCCTCAAGCGAAGTGCCGTGCCTGGGTAATAGTGTTTTTGACAGAAGTTTTTGCTATGCTACTAACTGGGGAGGCGGACAATTATATAAAACAACGGATTACGGCAATACCTGGCCATTACTTTCCACTCAATCAAGTTCTGGCTGGGGAATAGATGTTTGTCATGAAGATCCTTCTTTAGTTCTAAAAGGTACTTATGGCTCTCCGACATGGCTGTCAACTAATTCAGGTGCAAACTTCAATTCGACTGCTGTAGGCGGAGGAGCGGGTGCTGGAATTATTGTTCCGGATCGGGGCTATCTTATTGCAATGCAGACTTCCGGATTATTGAAAATGTCAATAACCTTTACTGATTCACCCGTACTTAATACTATCGATGTACAGGCTTTGTCACTGGGAGCACTTGGCGCTAATTATTATGCTTCGGCTACTATCACACCGAGTGGAACAGTAAGAAATAACAACGGAAGTACGAGCGCAACCTTTACAGTTACGAGAAAAATAACTCCGGGCGGATATGTTAGCACTAAAAATGTTATTAACCTGGGTGCAAGCTCAACGGCGACAGTGAATTTTGACCCCTGGACATTTAATTCAGGAACTACATATACTGTTAAAGATTCGGTTTCTATTTCGGGTGATACTAATCCCGGCAATGATGTTTTATCAGGATCAATCACTCCATTTGTGGGACAGTCCATTAGTTCTGTGAATGAAACCTTTGCAGGAGCCTTTCCCCCGGCGGGATGGACGTTTCAATTTTCGGGTACAAATTACTGGATAGCCGGCACAGCAAGCGCATATGGTAACGGAATAGGTTCTGCAATATATGATTTCTGGAATGCGGCTACAACTACAGGAAGCCAATCCTTATTTACTCCTGTTTTAACTGCGTCAATTGCCGGAGATTCATTGCAGTATGATTATGCCTACTCTCCGTATTCCGGCGCAACAGATTCCCTGATAATTGAAACTTCAACAAACGGCGGAACTTCATATACCACACTTCAGAAACTTCATGGAAAAACATCTGATGTAATCGGAGCGTCAAATTCAATTGTAACGACTGCAGTATCGTCAACACAATTTACACCGACTTCAGGTCAATGGCTCACCAGAAAGTGGTCATTGCCGGTGGGGACGAATAAAATTAAATTCAGGGCAAGAAGTGGTTTTGGTAATGACTTATATATGGATAATATCAGTGTCACTACAAACACTTTATTTACACAATATAATTTAAAATTAGCTCCGCAGGGATTATATAACGGATCAACGTTAAATATTAAGGATACCGTAAGAGTGTATTTAAGAAATATTGTCAGTCCGTTCAGTAAGATTGATTCCTCTACGACTGTTTTGGATTCTTCAAGCCTTACTGCCGCCTGCGTGTTTAAGAATGCACCGACCGGTACTTATTATTTTCAGGCGCTTCACAGAAATGCAATTGAGGAATGGAGTAAAACCGGAGGGGAAACTTTTACAAAAGGTGTTACATCCAATTTTGATTTTACATCTTCACAAAGCCAGGCTTTTGGAAGTAATATGATATTCGTGATAAATAAATGGTGCTTTTTTAGCGGGGATGTAAATAGTGACGGAACAATTGACTTAACCGATATTATTAATATATTTAATGATGCGGGAAGCTTTGTGTCAGGATATGTTGTAACTGATCTGAATGGAGATCTCACAACAGACCTTTCGGACATAATTATAGGATATAATAATTCTTCTAATTTTGTATCCAAAATTACTCCCGAAACTTCTCCTTCCGATGTTGCCCTAACTAAAGACAGGCTGAAAAAACAAATGATTGATTTTAAGAATAAGAACACAGGAGAAATTTCTAACCCTGTTATTCGTAATACAAATAAATAAATTATTGCAACAAATTCATAAGAAAGACAGTACAGAAATGTGCTGTCTTTTTTTTTATCATATATTCCATTAAAGTGATAAGCTAGAGAAACAAAAAGAAAAGGAGAGGATTTTCTGCGAGAATAAATCTTCTTG
>JBBSDT010000156.1:0-7678 GCA_038240405.1 Ignavibacteria bacterium | reverse complement strand
CTTGACTGGGGAAGAAACGATGAGTTCAGGCATGTTCCTGTCACATGCCTGGAGTTCAGTAAAAAACTCGAGAAATTTGGTATTGGGCATTTTGCAGAAGAATATATAGGAATGCACGAAGACAAAATAGCAGGAAAGGATGGCAGATTTTATAATGAAGTGCTTCCTTTTTTTGATACTTATCTGAGCTTTGTTAACTGAATAAAGCTTTCCAGATCAGAATTATAGTATATAAAACTTCAAATCCATTAAGACTGTTACGGCTTCTATCCACGCTAAAGTATTTCCTCCCTGTAGACGAAATATTATGTTAAATTATTTCGCGGCAATTAAATCTTACTCCTCCCAAAATAAATTTATTTTTATCTTCAAAATTATTTCAGGCTTGAGCCCTATAATTATGAATTCCTGAGAGTTTGAAATCAAAAAAAACCTTCCCCTGTAACATTTTCACAAATCCTGTATCTAAAGAGTAAACAAACTAAATAAAATGAAAAAATCAGTTATCTTGGCATTCTTTGTAATAACATTCACAATATTACAGAATAATGTCTTTGGAAAAAATAATACCTATCCGTTTGAAGTGAAAATTACGGGAAAAGGGGACAGGTCAATTATATTCATTCCCGGCTTTGCCTGCTCAGGCGACGTGTGGGATGAAACCAGAAAAAATTTTGAGGATAATTATACTTGCTACACTCTGACAATGGCAGGTTTTGCAGGGGTTCCCGCTCAAAAGAACCCGTCTTTTCAAAATTGGGAAAAGGGAATTGCTGCATATATTAAACAAAATAAAATCAATCAGCCTGTAATAGTTGGCCATAGCATGGGTGGCGGCCTTGCAATGGCGCTTGCATCTGATTATCCTGATCTGATTTCAAAAATAATAGTAGTAGATGCATTGCCCTGTTTATCCGCAGTAATGAATCCCTCTTTCAAATCAAAGGAAAATAATGACTGCAGTAATTTGGTTTCACAAATCACTTCCCAAACAAATGAGCAGTTTTATCAAATGCAAAAAAAAGTTATCCCTCAGTTACTTGCAGACTCTTCAAAATGGGAGCAAGTGATTAATTGGTCTGTGAAATCCGACCGGACAACATTTGCAGAAATGTATTGCGACTTTTCAAATACAGATCTGAGAGAGAAAATTGCATCAATTAAATGCCCTGCGTTAATTTTATTGGAACCTTATTTTGCCAATGCAGAGCCAGTTATTGAAGAGCAGTTCAAAAACTTAAAGGCTGCCAACTTACAATATGCTGAAAAAGGACTTCACTTTATCATGTATGATGACGAAGAATGGTATAATAAGAAACTAAATAGTTTTCTTAAATAACAAAACAATAGCGGATGACCTTTGAAGAAATTTACAATACCTATTGGCAGAAAGTCTTCCGTTTATGTATGGGTTATGTTAATGACCCTGACTGGGCAAAGGATATAGCACAGGAAACATTTATTACTGTATGGCAACAGTTACCTAAGTTCAGGAACGAATCATCAATTGGAACATGGATATTCCGGATAGCTTCAAATCATTGCCTGCGGCAAATTGAAAAGCAAAGCCGGATGCCTAAATCTTTTTTGCCGGCTGAAATGGAAGATACAATTGAACCCGATACAGGGAGCAACCTGCAGTTTCTGTATAAAAGTATTTCGGAACTCCCGGAAACGGACCGTATTATAATTTCCCTCGAACTTGAAGATTTAAAACAATCTGAAATAGCAAACATAGTAGGAATCTCCGAGGCAAATGTAAGAGTGAGAATTCACAGAATAAAAGAGAAACTAACACAAAAATTTAATAAGCATGAGCAATAATATAGATCTTAAAGAATTATGGAATAAACAGGAGATTAAAATTCCTGAAACAAAAGAGCTATTTGAAAAAGCGGCAAACTTCAAAAAGAAAAATATATATAAAATTATTTTCATTAATATTGCTTTGCTTATGACTTCTGCATTTATTATTTCTATATGGTATTATTTTCAGCCGGAAAGTGTAACAACGAAGATTGGAATTGTATTTATTATACTGGCAATGGTTTTATATCTTATTGTTTACAATCGAATGATTCCGCTATTATTGAATGTTGGCTATGATCTGAACAGCAATCAGTATTTACAGCAGCTTTTGAAATTAAAAGAAAAACAGCGGTTTCTTCAAAACACAATTCTGAATATTTATTTTATCCTGCTGTCAACCGGTATATTTTTGTATATGATGGAATATACTTCCCGGATGAATGTGATCGGGGCTATACTTACTTACGGTATAACTTTTATATGGATCGGTATAAATTGGTTTTATTTCAGGCCCAAAAGTATTAAGAAACAGGAGGATAAAATAAACAAACTTATCGATAGATTTAAATTGTTAAGCAACCAACTGGAACAATTATAAATTAAGAGCTATTACTATTTACCATTTAAAATTTACAATTTACAATTTACAATTTATGAATTGCCATTTCCTTCACTCTGTTTTGGATCCATCCACATAACCTCCCAGAGATGTCCGTCGAGATCTTGAAACCCATGTCCGTACATCCATCCTTCATCCATCTTTTTACTGGGTGATGTTCCGCCAGCATCAACAGCCTTCTTTACCATTTCATCTACTTTTTCCCTGCTATCGGCAGATAAACATATAATTGATTCCGTGCATTTTGAGGAGTCAGCAATTTCCTTATTGATGAAGGTTTTGAAAAAGGGCTCTACTAACAGCATTACGAAAATATCATCACTGATAATCATACATGTGGCATTCTTATCGGTGAATTGTGGATTGAATTTATAACCGAGCTTTGTAAAAAATTCTACGGATTTATTCAGATCCTTTACAGGTAAATTGACAAAAATTTGTGTTGCCATAAGAGTATTATTTTTATTTAAGTTTATGAATATAATTATCATTACTTTTCAAGAACATTTTTCAAATTATTAAGGCTGGTTGTTAAATCTTTTCCTAATACTTTATCCATGTTCATAAATAAAAGCATAATGTTCATTGGGTATTTCATTCTGCTCTTAAAGCCCCATCTGACCTTTGTTTCATTTTCGGAGATTGATTCTGTTGTCATACAGGCATCAGCTTTACCTTCAAAGGGTTTTAGAAAATGAATTCCTAAATCCAGTTGTTCGCCTTCTGTTATTTGTTTTATCCACTGTTGACCCTTTCCGACATTCTTATTTTCACTGTCCCAGGCGGAGACAAATCCGGCAGTTCCATCTGTCCCTGTATATTCCTTTTTCATATTCGGATCCATCATCACCCATTTACTGTAGTTATCCTGGTTTTTCAAAAATTTTATGTAATGGAAAACTTCCTGTTTTGATTTGTTAATTGTTACCTCACGTTCAAGACTATATTCTTTTTTAGTGATCAATGCCAGAATCAAAACTATTGCAACAAGTGCAACTATTACTATTAGGATAATGATTAAGATGTTCATTTGGTTTTATTAATTAATTGATTATTGTTTTGGATTATTTTGATGGAAGTTTAATCCGTTTCCATCCGGGTCTTTAAAATGTACAAACCTTCCCCACGGAGTATCCATTATTTTCTCTTCTTCAAGGCCGGTAGGATCCATTTTTCCCAACTCTATTCCTTTTGTCTTTAAATCCTTAACTTCTTTTTCGATATCTTCAGTTTCAAGAACAATTCCATGCAGGGACCCTGCTTTCATCTCTGCTTCTTTAAACGGCCACCAGTTAACCAGGGATATTGAAGTAATCTGGCCAGGAATTCCAAGCTGAACCCATGTTTGGCCATTACCCATAGGAGCTTCGACCAAAAGTTTAAAACCAAGTTTCTGGTAAAATTCTTTAGATTTCTCCTGATCGGATACAGGAATTGAAATAACTTCGATTGATTTCATCTTATTTATAAGTAATTTAGAATTAAAATATTTTATGATTAAAATTTTTGAGTGAATGAAACCGGCAAAAAGCTCTTACCAGACTGCTGCTCTAATTTCGAGATTGAAATCAATAGTGATAAACTTTTCTCACTTAATCAGATTTACATTAATAGATCTAATTTCCCTTTAATGACTGTACAAAAATACGACTATTAAACAAATATAGTGAGGTGCAAAAACGACTTATTAAGGGTTGATTGCGACAATTTACATTTTTTTTTAGTTGATGAAATACATATCAATTCTGGTTCCTAAAGGAGCAATATTAGGAAGTATTGAAGGTCCGCGCCAGCTGTACACAGGTAAATCAGTTTTTTAAGGTGATGAGCCATAAAGAATGCACAACATTTTATTGAAAATAATTTCCAGAAGAAAATAACTGTTGATCAACTGGTTTCGTTGCTTGCACTCGGCAGAAGAAATATGGAGCGCCGATTCAAAAAAGCGACTTCAAATACAGTTATACAATATATCCAGCGTGGTAAAGTTAAAGCAGCAAAGAAAAGATTTGAGACCAGTAAGAAAAATATAAATGAAGTAATGTACGATGTGGGTTATTCTGATACAAAGTCTTTCAGAACCATCTTCAAAAAAATTACTGGTTTGTCACCGGTCGATTACAGGAATAAATACAATTAATTGTACCGCAACTTTACAGCTGCCCAAAATCAATTTTAGAGTTGCAGTGTGAATACATGATTACCCGCGTATAGTTTCATAATAAATTGCAACAACTCCTGACTCAAAAGACTTAGATTTAATTAACTTCAGGTTTCTCTTTTTATTTATTCCCTTAAATAGTGGCTTGCCGCTTCCTAGTACAACAGGTTCAAGTTTGAGCCGGAACTCATCTATAAGATCCAGGCTTGTAAATTCTGAAACAATTCCGGCTCCTCCAAATATCACCATATCTCCACCGGGCTGTTTCTTGAGTTCTGCAACTTCATCAGATATGTTTTCTTTAGCAAGCCGCGAATTCTTCCATTCAACTTTGTCGAGAGTTTTTGAAAAAACAATTTTTGGTGAATCTTCTATCCAATTGGCAACTCTGCTAAATCCTTCGGAGTTGACGGATTTTTAGCTGCAGCGGGCCAGTAACTTTCAAATCCTTGATAAAGTACGCGTCCAAGAAGCATGGTATCTACAGTTTCTAAAAGATCACCGATAAGATATTTTCCTATTTCATCATCATTCATAGTTACCCAATCCATTTCTCCGTTGGGTCTTCCAACAAAGCCATCAAGAGACATATGCATAAACAAAATTAGCTTTTGCATTTTATCTTATCATTTAATTTCTGATAATATTATTTCTGTGAAAGGTATTAATTATAATTAATATTCCACCCGGAAAGATTGAGTCTATAATCTTTTTATAACTTTATCCTCATCCCATTACGGTGAAACATTTTCAACAGAAGTATTATTCTTACGAATTTTAGCATCCACACTCCAGGGTCCAGCACCGGCGGCAGAGAAATAAAGCCAAATAAAGCAATAAAGTACTGCGCTAACTCCACCATTTACAGTAGGCCATATTTCCCCCGGAAAATGGAACTGGAAATAAGCCACAGCCATCTCTCCGGCAAGAATGAAGGCTACGGGGCGGGTAAAGAGACCTAAGAGCAGCAATAGACCTCCGAATACCTCAAGAATACCGCCTATGCCAACTTGCGACATTAGATTGGCAGTTCTTCCATCAGGAGGCATTCCCACAGGAAAGGCAAAAAGCTTGCTTGAACCGGCTAGCATGAACATTATAGCGGCCACAATGCGGAGTAGACTCTTAAACTGAGGAGCCAGCATTTCCCACTTCTTAAAAACATTGGATTCTGTCATAATCAGTTTCCTTTCTTTTAAATTGGAATTTATTGTCAAGATGTTCATTAATTATGCCAAGAATGCTCTCTATATAATTTTAAAGTCTGATTGATCCAGATTATTACTTAATCGTATTTCATTGCTTCGTAACCTAACAGTCTCCTCCATAAACCAATTTGTCCAATACAATACGATTCGCGATCAACGCAGAAACAGACAAAATCAAGAATAGTCATTTTATAGCCGGGCATTTCAAAAGGCTCATCCAGTTTCTCATCAGTTGCATTTATAAGAGCATTTCTAAGTTCGGGTGAGATTTTTTCCCAATCCTTTTTGAATTCAGAAAGTGTTGGATAAGCAACATTATCCTGAATGCCTTTGTGATCTTTAAAGAGTTCATAAGATGTTTGTTTCATATCTATACCAAGCATATTGGCTAAGTCATATCTTTCCTGAACGAG
This sequence comes from Ignavibacteria bacterium, assembly GCA_038240405.1. GTDB lineage: Bacteria > Bacteroidota > Ignavibacteria > Tepidaquicellales > Tepidaquicellaceae > JAGPCH01. The sequence continues at coordinate 1,468 of JBBSDT010000156.1, read as the reverse complement.
GCTGCCAGTAAGCCACGCAATATGATTAGCCTTAGTGTTCATCCGGTTGCCGGAATCTTTTTCAGAAATGTCAACAAGAACGTTGGTAAAAAGTTTAGTATGCAGGTCATACAGAAAAATGAGGGTTCCTGTTGATGTGCTTCTGGCAGTTTTTGTATCCATAAATGATTTTATATTTTAATTATAGAGGAATATTGAGATTTACAAATATACTACAAATAAATAATTCTTAGAGGGTGTAAATACGGCAATATAAGGGGGTGATTGCGACAATATAAATTGTCGTGAACTATGATTTAAATGATTAGTATGATTTACTATGATTAAGAGCATTCTTAAATTGTCTTGAACTATGATTTAAATGATTAGTATGATTTACTATGAATTAAGAGCAACCTTAAATTGTCTTGAACTATGATTTAAATGATTGTATGATTTGCTATGATTAAGAGCAACCTTAAATTGTCTTGAACTATGATTTAAATGATTAGTATGAGTTACTATGATTAAGAGCAACCTTAAATTGTCTTGAACTATGATTTAAATGATTAGTATGAGTTACTATGATTAAGAGCATCCTTAAATTGTCTTGAACTATGATTTAAATGATTAGTATGATTTACAATAATTTAAGAGCATCCATTGATGTTTCTAATCATAGTCTTTCATAGAAATCATTCAAATCATAGTTTAATAATCAATGGGCTTTAAAGGGTTTCATTACCCTTTTGAATTGTAAACTGGTATTACCAAAGTTAATCAACAGTCCGATCTTTAATTTGTAAGCTTCTAAGTAATTAATTGCCTGAGCAAGGTGAATATTTTCTAATTGCGTTACGGCTTTTATTTCTACCATAACTTTACCATCAACAAAGAAATCAGCTCTTCTTGTACCTAAATTTTCACCTTTGTAGTTAATCTCCATTTCAAGTTCACGTATAAAAGAAAGCTCCTGATTTTTCATCTCTATACTTAGTGCCCTTTGATAAATTATTTCCTGAAATCCATTTCCTAACACACGATGAACTTCCATTGCGCAACCTATTATCTTACCGGTTAGTTCAGATAAATGATACTTTTCATTAATCATAGTTCAACTGTTTTTTTATTTTCAAATTATCAATATAACCTTTCTTAAATCATTTTAATCATAGTCAAAATATCGTTTAAATCAAAACGAAGCAAAAATAGTTGATGCTATAATCATAGTAAATCATATTAATCAGTTGAATCATAGTTTAAATCCAACCTTAAACATTTAAGGTATAATTTATTTATTTGATTTATTCCTTTTACTATTTTATGTTGTCTCATGGAATTAAGAATTAAACGAATTCAAAATGCTGGAGACATAAGAAGTGAATTTGTCGAATTATTTGCAAACACTGCTGTCAATCTCAAGAACTTTATCATGTCAGATACATGCTATTTATATTCTTCCAAGCCTGATACTAAACATCTCTTCTGG
>JBBSDT010000155.1:0-7692 GCA_038240405.1 Ignavibacteria bacterium | reverse complement strand
CCGCTTTTGACATCAACTACCTGGACCATGTTACCGTGAGACAAAAACAGTCTTCCTCCGGCTTCGTCCATAGTAAGAAGATCCCATCCGCCATCACCCCCTATAGAAAATTTATGGGAAATTGTATATTGAGAATTACCATCCTGGGAAAAAGATTTGATACTTCCTGCTAAAATTACTACAAGGATCAGATAAATTATTTTTTTCATTTAATTAGTTTTATTGGAATAACTTAAACAAAATATTTATTAAAAAAAATTATATAGTCAGTTTCATTTTTTTCCCGGAATACAGGAGTAAAGAAAACCTCACCGCACTTCCGCATTTAAACAAGAAGTTTTTTTTAATAAAGATTGCTTCTTAAATGGAAAAAAGGCTCCTCTCAAAGAATTTGATAAGTTTGTCTTAAAAAAGAAGTAAGATTTAAATTAATTAAGATTTAAATTAAGATAGAAACTATATTAATTCATTTGTAATTTATATAAAATAAACCACTATAAATATGAGTGTATTTTTTAAAGCAAGAAGCGGCAAATATTCTTTATCCTTTGGAATATTATTAATAAGACTGACACTTGGCTCGCTATTTTTGCTTGCAGGCGCTAGGAAGGTTCTGGACCTCCAGGCATTTATCAGGTCAGTACAGGAAACAAGCAATATGAATGAATCACTTGCCTTTATTCTCGCCTTCATACTTCCTTTTATGGAAATGATATTCGGCGCCTTTTATATGATAGGACTGTTCACTCCTATTACAAGCTTTTTTATCTCTGTTATGACGATAAGCTTTTTGTTCGTTCTCGGAGCAAGAAGCCCTGAGCTTCCTTTCAGTTATAATATTGTTTTTTTGTCATGTGCCCTTGCAACAATGTTTACAGGTGCCGGACTCATATCATTTGATGCTCTTTTGGACAGGAAGAAAATTGTCACAACCAGTATAAAAGGAACTTCAACCACTACAAGCGCTTTTGTCAATCCAAACCTGAATCCGGCTGATGTTGTCTATGTGGATGAAAAAGACGTTTCTTCAGATGATGAAATAAAAGGTTAATATCTTGTAACAAAGAATGTGAATAAGCTTAATATTTATAAGACTCCTCAGGAATTCCTGGATTTCAATCGCAAATACCTGGAAGAAAAAGAAGTTGAGAATAATTTGATCTTGGGCTTATGCCTGGGGTTGGATGATAAAACAGATTCTTTCCCCGGCTTTAATTTTCTCTCCGTAACAAACAATGACTTTATAGAAGTTGTATCTGTTAAAACGAGCTCCCGGGTTGTTATTTCAGGTAACTACAATAACGATGATGCCGTCCGAATGCTGGCTGATTTTTATATTGAAAATAATATCCGATTATCCGGAGTTATAGGAGAAAAAAACGTTTCAGAGAAATTTGCCGATGCTATTAATCTGAAACAGGTTAACAAAAGAAAACTTATAGTTTACGGGCTTAATCGAACAAATGATTTACCATTGAGCAACGGAATATTGCAGCTAACAAGACTTGAAGATTTAGATCATGTGACAACTCTCAAAGCCTCATTTCAGCGTGAGACATTTGGAAATTCAATTATTAATTTTGAAGACTTGAAAAGGGACATTGAAAATGAGATTGAAAATGAAATCAAGAGGGAGAGTTTATATAATTGGATAGACAACAAGAAAATAGTTTCAATTGCTGCGATACGAAGAACCACAAAAAATCTTGCAGTAATAGGTCACGTTTATACTGCTGATGAATTCAGGGGTAAAGGGTACGGAACAAGCATCGTTTGGGCTTTAAGTAACAAAATTCTGAATAACGGGTTTAATACATGTGTTTTATTTGCGGATAAATCAAATCCTGTATCTAACCGGATTTATAGTAAAATTGGGTATAAACTTAAGACGGAATTTTCGGATATTTATTTCGATAATTCCTAATATTTAACAATTAGACTTTCCCGTTCAGGTCCGACGGATACATACTTTATTTTATACCCTGTAAGCTCTTCAATTTTATTAACATAATTCTGCGCCTCCACGGGAAGCTCGCCAAATTTTCTGCACATTGAAATATTTTCTTCCCACCCCGGCATTTCAATATATTCCGGCTTAGCGATCTCCAATGCAGGAGTCAGCGGGAAGTCATCAGTAGATTCGCCGTTGATTTCATAACCGGTACATAGCAATAATTTTTTCTGGCCTGATAAACTGTCGAGCTTTGTTAATGCAATTTCATCCGCACCCTGTACGCGGGCACCATAACGTGTAGCAACAGCATCAAAATGTCCGATGCGCCTTGGTCTTCCCGTTGCTGCTCCGTATTCATAAGCTGTCTCTCTTAACTGTCCTGCTTCATCTTCAGGCATTTCTGTAATGAAGGGTCCGCTGCCAACACAGGTTGAAAAAGCTTTCATTACACCAATAACTTTATCAATTTTCCGGTTAAATAAACCGCTTCCTACCGGGGCATAAGCAGCAAGAGTGCAGGACGATGTTGTATATGGATAAATTCCGAAATAGATATCTCTTAACGAACCGAGCTGTGCTTCAAATAATATTTTCTTACCAGCCTCTGCTGAAGATTCTAATAATTTTGTAGTATCACAAACCAGATGTTTTATTTTATCCCCGTATTTATTAACCCATTCTAAAATATCATCAACACTTAAAGCTTCCTTACTTCCATACACTTTTTCAAGCAAAAGATTTTTCCAGTTTACAAGATCAGTTACTCTTCTCTTCAAATCATCGGGATAAAATAATTCTCCAACCTGGATGCTCTTTTTCTGGTATCTTTCTCCGTAGGCATACGCAATACCTCTTCGTGTAGAGCCATAAGCTCCTCCGCCTAATCTTTCTTCCTCAAGATTATCTTCCAGCCGGTGGAAAGGGAAAGTTATGGTTGCCCTGTCAGAAATTTTTATATTTTTTGTGCTGATTCCTGATTTCTCTAATTCGGATATTTCTTCGGTCAATGCTTCAAGGTCTATTACCATGCCCGGACCCAGAACATTAATTACACCCGGGTTGAATATTCCCGAAGGAATAAGATGAAGCTTAAATGTCCCGAATTCGTTTACTACAGTATGTCCGGCATTGTTGCCCCCCTGGTAACGGCCCACAATATCAACTTCCTTTGCAAGATAGTCTACCATTCTTCCTTTACCTTCGTCACCCCATTGAAGCCCGACAAGAACTGTTACATTGTTTTCCATTATTATGTTTTATGCATAAAAAAATCTTCAATCAGCAAAAGCTAAAGTGAAGATTTTTTTAAAAATTGATATTAAAAAACTTATGATGAGGATTCTAATTCAAAAACATTATTGAGTTTTGTAAGCTTGAATATGTTAACTATCTTTTCGTTTGCATTAATTATCTTCAATGAGCCATTCGAATCTTTTATCTTTTTTAAACAGCTTATAAGTATGCCAAGACCGGAACTGTTGATTGATTTTAAACCCGTCATATCAAATGTAAACATCTTAATTCCATTCTTCATTTCTGTGTTTATAAAATCATTAAGTGTGCTGAAAAGGTTAAGTCCGACAACGTTTTCATCCAGGTCAATTACAACGGTTTTGTTTTCTCCATCCCCGGAATATTTAACTTTTATATCAGGCATTGACCTTCTTGATTTTAGGCGCTGCCATTTTAGTTCTGTTGTTAAAAGTTTTATCCCTTAGTGTCTGCCCGGCTCTTTCCTTCCAATCCACTACAATTGCACTTGCAACGAATACAGAAGAATAAGTTCCGGTAATGATTCCTATACCAAACGTAAATGCAAAGCTCCTGTTTACTTCCCCGCCGAATAAAAATAAAACGAATACCGTGAGGAACACTGTACCGCTTGTTATGATAGTTCTGCTCAAAGTTGCGTTGATACTCTTATTCATAACGGCAAGAATGTTTTCATTTTTGAAAAGCTTGATATTCTCCCTTATTCTGTCAAATACAATTACAGTATCATTCGATGAAAATCCCACAAGTGTAAGAAATGCAGCAAGCATTGATTGATTAAACTCGAGCCTGAGATTAGGTATTACTGCATCGGCAATAGCGATAACTGCTATTGTAATAAGTACGTCATGGAGCAATGCAACAACGGCACCAACTGCAAATACCAGCTGAAATCTGAAAGAAAGATAGATCAGGATGGCAATGAGTGAAAATAAAACCGCAAACAATGCATTTCTTCTGAGCTCTGCGCCGATTTTAGGACCAACTTTATCAGTTCTTAAAACCTGAAAATTATTATCAGTTATTTTTGTTTTTATCCCTTTCTCAATTTTATCGGAAACCAATTGGCCTTCTTCCTGCATTGGTGTTCTCAATAATACATCTCTGTCAGTACCCATCGTTTTAATTTCCATCCCCTGAAAGCCTGCATCGTCCATAGCAGTTCTAAGATCGGATACATTTACATCTCTGTCAAATTTTAACTGTAGTTCGGTTCCTCCGCTAAAATCAATTCCAAGAGGTATGCTTTTGGTAGCGAATAGTACTATGAAGCCGATTACTATTATAGCTGTCGAAACTCCATAGAAAATTTTTCTCTTTCCTAAAAAATCATAATTTGTGTGTTCAAAAAGTCTCATTCTTTATATCTTGTATTATTATTTCGAATATTTAATTTAAAATCAGCCGAAGCTTAACTTTTTTCCTTTTTCAATCATTATGTCAAAAATATAATGTGTGATCACAATAGCTGTAAATAAATTAGCAAGCAGACCGAAAATTAAAGTCAGAGCAAAGCCCTGTATAGGTCCGCTTCCAAACTGGTATAAAATTATCCCGGTAATAATGCTTGTAAGGTGCGAATCGATAATTGCCGAAAAAGCTTTCTTATATCCAAGATCAACTGCAGTTCTCAAAGGCTTGCCAGCAGCGGTCTCCTCTCGTATTCTTTCAAAAATCAGGACGTTAGTATCCACCGACATACCTATAGATAAAATCAAACCAGCAATTCCCGGCAACGTCAGTGTAGCTTTTAACGACGCCATGACTCCCAGAATAATGAGCATATTTATCAGCAATGCAACATCAGCTATTGATCCTCCAAACCTGTAATAAAAAATCATAAACAATGCGACAAGGATCAGAGCCGCCACAGATGAGAATACTCCGGCTCGAATTGAATCTTCGCCAAGTGAAGGTCCGATAGATCTTTCTTCAATAATCTTTACAGGCGCAGGTAACGCACCGGCTTTTAATACTATTTCAAGAAGCTTTGCCTCCTGAACATTTGCCATTCCTTCTATCTGTGAATTACCGCCTGTTATTTTGTTTCTGACAACCGGTGCGGAATAAATCACTTTATCCAACACTATTGCAATTCTCTTATTTATATTTGCTCCTGTAATCCTTGCCCAGTCAGCCGAACCTTCACTATTCATTTCCATTGTAACAATAGGAGTGTTATTGCTAGGATCAATATTAGATTTCGCATCAACAATTACTTTACCCGTCAATTCAGCATCTTTTTTTACTGTATATAACATGTGAATCTTCTCTCCACCCGATTCGAAAGTCCTGTTGGACCAGGCAAACTGCAGGTCAGAAGGTATTATTGCTTTTATATCTTCACGGTTTAAAATTCTTTCTACTTTATCTTTGTCGCTTTCCTTTACATATCCGTCAGCAGTCCCGCTTTCCTGATTTAAATTAACCAATGTGAAAAAAGGATACTTTGCTTTAAATTCTTCTTCTGATAATTGTTTTTTATCCGTCGAATCAGTGGTAGAAGATGTATCTGAAGCCAGCGATGTGTCAGTTTTTTGAGATGAGTCCTTTTTATTCTTTAAAGTCGAGTCTTTTTTTGATAAGATATTTTTCTTGTCTTTCAGTGAATCTTTTTTATTGGTAGTTGCAAGTTTTTTCTTTTCATTTGCAATAGAATCTTTTTTAGCTGCAGAAGTATTTTTCACTGAATCTTTTGAAGTAATGGATTCGTTTTTTGTTTTGAGAGAATCCTTTGATAAAGCTGAAGTTGTAGAATCCTTAATAGAAGTAGTATCTCCCACAAGGATTTTATTTATAGATTGCATTACTTTTACAGCTGCCTGCGGATCGTACACTAGTTTAAACTCCAGCAAAGCTGTACCTTCCAGAAGCTTTCTTACTTCCTCAGGGTTACTCACGCCTGGAAGCTCTACAATAATCCTGCTGTTGCCGATTTTCTGAATCTGGGGTTCTGCTACACCATACTGATCAACCCTGTTACGAACAATTTCAACAGCCCTGTCGAGAGCATTATCAATTTCTTTGGTCAACTTCGATTCTACATCAACTTCGTTATCTCTTAGCTCTCCGTAATAATTTTTAAGGCTGAGTCCTTTATCTTTAAGCTTCACTTTGAAAGTTTCAAGTATGAGCTCTTCGTTATTCTTGGACGCTTCTTTAACTTCTGCCAGAATTCCTGTAAGCTGGTCATCTTTTTTCTTTGACATATCCTCAAGCAATTTTACAACGTCAACATCCATGACTACATACATGCCGCCTTTAAGATCAAGACCAAGCTTGAGTCTCTTATCTCTTGCACTAAGAAGTTTTTGATTATTATTGTCAACAAAAGTAATGCTGTCCTGTCCCGATAATTTTTTCAGATCTTTATTTAAATTATAGTCCTGATAGGTGGGATAAAGAAAGTATAAGGCTAATACAATGAGTACAATGGTAATAATGATTCGAGAAAGATTTTTCTTCACAATTTCACCTCGTTATTAGTAAATTATTATCTTAATAGGTTTGAAATACAGTCTTTAATATACTTTTATTGCTCAGAAATGTCAATGTAAGCTTTTGAGCCAAGACGAGAGTTTTTGAACTTTGCTTTCAGGATTAAAGGTTTCATCATTATGTGGTGTCTACTCATTATGTGGTGTCTACTCATTATGTGGTGTCTACTCGTTGTAGGGTAATTCTTGTCCTCTAAGTTAGTGTCATTCCGGCAAACTTTTGCACTTTGTCATCGCGCCATCTTTTGGCGGGGATCCAATCAGCATGTTTTGAACCAGGATTAAAGGATTAAAGGATTAAAGTATTAAAAGATTTCAAGATTATTTAAAATCTATTTGAAATCTAATGGATAATCCTTTTCAAAGTCTTTATTCTGCCCTTTGTCATCCCCGCGATCTTTTGGCGGGATCCAATCAGCTTCTCTTGAACTAAAGAATAGTAACTCTTTTTTCAATCTAATTTAAATACCGGGAAATCCTGCGAAAAGGAAACGTTCCAAAGTTTACTTATGAGCGAAATTATTATTTCACTTTATATTTCTGAGGTCTTGAAGAAGTTCTTTCTATGATTTTTCTTGCTTCCAGATCCAGCTTGACAGTCTCTCCATACCAGCTGATATTGCCGTCAAACTTCCCTTTCAATTTATTGTTGAGCTCCTTCAATAATTCCGCGTGAGTAAGCCCTTTATTCCGCAAAGTAGAAAAAATTTCCTTCTTAAGTATTTCATAATTCTGCTTGCTTATGTTCTTTCCACTTTTACCTTGGGGATGTTTGGTAAGTATTTTTTCTTCAGTCATTTAAAAATATTTATTTAGTTTTAGATGAGCGGCAAAATAAAATACCAGATAAATTTGAAAATATAAAGGCGGCAGAAAGAAATGTTCAAAGTTCCACTTAGCTGAATGTTTCAGACTGATAGATGATATTTGATGCAACCTAATTAAGTTTTCTTTAATCCTTTAATCCTT
>JBBSDT010000154.1:0-7826 GCA_038240405.1 Ignavibacteria bacterium | reverse complement strand
TCAGCAGCTGAGGCGCCACTGCCCCTGTTTTATTTCCTGAACTAATCTCTTGAACCAGAACATTCAGTGCATTACCCGTAATTTTCGTATCCGGATTCAACAGCATTATATTCTTCCCTTTCGAAGCTTTAATTCCGGTATTGCAGGCTTTAGTAAATCCTGAATTAACAATATTTTCAATGATGATTACATTCATTTTGCTCCCTGACAAACTTTTAATCATCTCAATAGTTTTGTCGGAAGAATTATTATCTACAATTATTATTTCATATTCTAAATCTTTTGTTTCTTCCGTTATAGAATTAAGGCAATCAATAATTTCAGCCTCGCTGTTCCATGTAACTATTATTACGGAAAGTTCAATGCTCTCATGCATTCCTGGACGATGGTAATGCTTTTAGGATAAAATTACTTAAATCTAAGAACTCATCATCAGGAATATTTTTCTTCAGAATTTCCTTCTCTTCATCCCAGAATTTTTTCAGACCTTTAAGATCATCCTTCGCGTAATAGTTAATAATTACTTCTGCTGATTCCCTGTACATGGGATACGACAAATTCCCTGGCTGCATGCCCATTTCTATTTTTTTCTTAGTTCCGTTATACTTTTCCAAAGCTTCTTTCAATTTACTGTCATAAAATTCACCAAACTCACCGTTAGAAATTATTAAATTATGATTTTCGAGCTTATATATTTCCTTAACGAATTCAATTGCTTCATTTTGAGGCATCACGCCATAAAATAAATCTGAAACAAGAATCTCTTTTTTGCCATTATTCCTTATATCCTTTACCCGGGGAGCTCCGGTATCAAAATATTTCAAAAGATTAATTTTATCCGGAGAAGTCATTTCGTACACAAACATCCCTCTTGACACAATTTCATTATTGCCGCCGGAATTTGTACTTATTAGTATTTCTTTATTTTTATTCCCCAACAGATCGACATATATGATGCTGTCTGCATAGTCAGCAGTATCCACAAATATTTTCACATAAGATTTCCTATCGCTGTTTAAAGCAAACACTTCAATCATATCAAAATTATAATAATCACTATACCTGTTGGTTGTGTCTTTGATTGAACTAAGAACAATGATTTCTTTATTTCCGTCATTATTCAGATCTTCTTTATCAATCCTGTAAATTTTTCTTGGCTTTTCATACTGGACAGTAAATTCGTGGTCTCCTTCTTTTATTCCCGCGGAGTTTAAATTTTCTTTTTTAACAGGACCGGATTGCGAGTTCTCTTTTGATTTGTTATTTCCGGATCTGGAGCATGAACAAAAAACTATTGTTAATACCAGGAGCGGAATAATAATATTTTTCATAAAATCTGCATTTATTTTAAATCTTCAAGTTTCTTAATTGAGCCCGCTAATAATTCGTTAAGACCTTCATCCGTTGTTTTCTCATTAAGCTGTCTCAGTAATGGAATTACAGACTTGTCATCTGAAGCAGTAATCAGATTTATTAATGCCATTTTTACAACAATAAAATTATAATCCATATATTTCAGTGCAAGCCTTTTTACTTCTTCGTCTTTTGCATATTTTCTTAAACTGTTTATGGCAATTACTCTAAGTCTACCATCAACATCTGTTCCAAAAGCAAAATTCTTAATGATCTCCTTGACCTTTTGATCTGTTCCCGCCGAATCAGACTCTACCAGTGCTCCTATTACTGCGGCCTGAACTACATTTCTATGGGAAATTATTCCGGCGAATGGAATTACTACTTCATAAATTTTTTCTTTTGGTATCATCGAACCAAGCGCATTTATTCCTTCAGCTAAAATATATACGTTCGATTCATTTTTTATTTTCTTTTGAATAAAATCCGCATCTTCAGATCTCACTGATTTTCCAAGAGCTTTTAAAATTTCCCTTTTAATTCTCGAATCAGTCTGATATTCATAAGAATCCCTGAGAATGTTGCCCGTTCTGTCTATAATGAAATTTCTAGATAATATTTTAGCTGCCTCAGCTCGGGCTCCCCAAAAAGCATCATTATTCAATGCATCACCAAACAACTTTAAAGAAGCAATCTGGTCAATTGTTATCGGAGGCTTTCCTGCTGTAGGAGAATTATCTTCTTTCAGAAAAATTTCAAGTCCTCTTAATGCCATTATCCTGTCTATTGCATTTTCACTTTCGTAATACTGAGTCTTCCAATCATTGAATGACTTGTTAAAAGATGTTTTATCTAAAAAATTATTTCCGTAATCGAATTCCACCATATCCGGTTTAGAGTTTAAACCAATCCTGAATGTTTCGACCACGCCCGATATCTGTATATTCTGAATTTTATCTTCTTTGGAATTTTTTAATCTCACCAACAAAGGTAACCTGAAGACCGGAGTAAGTGAGTCAAGTAATTGAACTTGTTTTACATTCAATAAAACTTCCTTTGCACTTTCATTATAATCATATTTCACTTCAAACTTAGGATAGCCTGCTTTCCAGATCCACTGATCAAACATCCACTTAAAATCTTCATTTGAATTGTGCCTGGTATTGTATGTTTTATTAATTGCTTCCAACAGATCTTTGCTTTCTACATTCTGATATTCGTTATGTTTCAGATATTCAGTAATAGAAGGGAAAAAATCTTCTTTAAGGATATGTCTGAATGAATTAAGAATTACTGCTCCTTTGTCGTAAAGATTTGTTGTCACCCTGCCATATCCGGCCCATATAGGATATCTGCCGGTTAAAGAGTCCGACCTCATTGCATTATCTCCTTCCCGCAAAGTTTCATAGTCAAAATCATCTTTGCCATTCCGATTTTCTTTCCAGAGTGAGGCAAAGTATGTTGCAAAGCTTTCATTCAGCCACATCTCATTCCAGTTTCTGCAGGTAACAAGATCTCCAAACCATTGATGTGAAAGTTCATGAGATATGGTTTCATCAGAATAGTAGTCATTTTCAACTGACGGATTAATTATAAGTCTTTTAATTAAAACTGTAGCGCTTGTATTCTCCATGCCTCCATAAACAAAATCTTCCACAGTTATCTGCGCATATTTGTTCCACGGATATTTGTAATTAAGCATGTCTGAAAAAAACCCTACCATCTTTGCCGTATTTCTGAACGTGAATTGTGCATCATCAAAGAAAACATTTTTTCCAACGAAAGATTGAACAGGAATATCTTGAAATTTGTCTTCAACAATATTGAATTCGCCTACAGCCAGCATTATCAGGTAAGTTGATTTGGCTTGTCCATTACCCAATGATCCTGCCGTTTATCCGTGTCAAAAATTTTTCTGGAATAATCAAGATAACCATTGGAAAGAGTACTGAATTTCTTATCCACAGTTACATATATTTCAAATGTCGTCTTATCATTAGGATAATCATAAACAGGGATCCAATACCTGTTATCGGAATCCTCACCCTGGGTCCATATCTGATATGGAAGGGACGGATTTAATTCCGTAGGGTAAATAAAGTACAAACCACTCTGAGGCTGACATGTATAATTTACAGTATAAACTATTGTATCACTCTGAGAATAACTTTTTTCCAATATCAGCTTTATTTTTTTGTTATCATATGTATACTTTAAATCCTGATTTTTTCCGTCTCTAATGCTTTGAATATCGAATGCTACTGCATCAACTTCAAACTCGCTGAAATTATCCGACAATGGAATTATTTTTGTTTCAACTTCACCAATAACTTTTTTATTTTCCCAATCAAAGCTAACATTTATCTTTATATGTTCAACATCATATGTTCTAATTCTTTCAGGCCCTGGAATCTCCGGCTTTAATCTTTGAGGGAAAAGGCTACCTGGACAATTTAAAATCAGGAGGGTAATGAATATCAAGAAAATGTATTTCATAATTCTTTATTTTGATTCATCCTAAACCCGTTACGAATCAGGAGATTCGTAACGAGAATTCTCCCCCTGCAGAGTCTCCTCGCTTCATTGGGGACTCTGACGAGGGTAGGGATATTTTTCATAATTCTTTATTTAGTTTCCTTGTTATCAATCTCCCCAGACAAAAAATGATTCTTTAGTCAAGAGGCTCATAACTATAATGGTATCCTTCAAAAAATGTTTATCATCTCTGCGGGGAAAATCCAGCATGTAATGAAGTCCGCGTGATTCCTTTCTTTTCATTGCCGAAACGATAATCAGGTATGCAACCGTCACAAGATTCCTGAGCTCTAATAGTTCAACATTGACCTTTGTCTTTTTATAAAAATTTTCAATCTCTTCTTTCATCATATTTATTCTTCTGAATGCTCTTTCAAGACGGATAGTATTTCTTACAATTCCCACATAATCACTCATGATTTCTTTTATTTCCCTTTTATTGTGAGAGATTAAGATCCATTCCTCAGTATTTTCGGTACCTTCTTCATTCCAATTATAAATATTTTTATAAGTTTTGTTAAGAAGACCGACATTTTTTTTCGTATTAACTTTTGACTCTGAGTCTGATGATATGGATTCATATATTGCATTTGAAAACACCATTGCTTCAAGTAAAGAATTTGAAGCAAGACGGTTTGCTCCGTGCACCCCTGTCATCGCTACTTCACCGCTGGAGTAAAGGTTTGCAATGTTTATCCTTCCATGAAGATCGGTTTTTATTCCGCCGCAGGAATAATGAGCAGCAGGGACTACAGGTATCATTTCTTCTGTGATATCGATTCCTATTTCAAGACAATGCTTATAAATATTCGGAAATTCTTTTTTTATTTTTTCCTTCCCGATGTTTTTCAAATCCAGATAAACAAACGGATCACCGCTTTTTTTCATTTCATTATCTATAGCCCTTGCAACAATATCTCTCGGAGCAAGTGACCTTCTCTTGTCATATTTTTGCATGAATTCTTTTCCCTTAATTGTTCTGAGAATTCCTCCGGCACCCCGAACCGCTTCCGATATAAGGAAAACCTGCGATGAAGAAGTATTTCTTTGTTCATCATATAAAGTTGTAGGATGAAATTGAATAAATTCCATGTTCGCAATAATGCAGCCGGCACGGTATCCCATTGCGACTCCGTCGCCCGTTGCAATTGCTGGGTTAGTAGTATGCTTATAAACCTGCCCTGCTCCTCCGGTTGCAAGAATAGTCTTACCTGCAACTATTTTTTCAACCTTATTATTTTTAACGTTTAATGCATAGATGCCGAAACATTTATTATCATTACTTTTAATGCCCTTCAGATTCTTGTCAGTCAGAAGGTCTATTGCAAAAAAGTATTCAAACATCTCTATGCCTGGTGTAACAGCAATTTTATTTAATAAGGCTCTTTCTATTTCTTTACCTGTCAGATCTTTGGAATGGATAATCCTATTTCTCGAATGACCGCCTTCCTTACCAAGATTAAGTTCGCCATGTTCCCTTGAGAATTTTGTCCCGAATTCAATAAGCTCGTTGATCCTTTCAGGTCCTTCATATACAATTTTCCTTACAGCATCTTTATTGCACAAGCCTGCACCGCATTCGAGAGTATCCGTAATATGAAGATCAAAGTTGTCACCCTTATTCATAACGGCTGCAATTCCTCCCTGCGCATAGTTGGTATTGGATTCGGCTTTTTGCTTCTTGGTTACTATTACCACCTTTCCAAGTTCAGCAAGCTTCAATGCAAGAGATAACCCTGCAATACCGCTTCCTATAATGAGAAAATCGGTTATCAAATTTTTATGTATATAAATAAATTACTCACTATATTAAATCTTTCAAAGGTAGAAAATAAAAAGAGCGGCATCAAACATCCGCTCTTATTTTATAATATCTTCATTCACTAAAAAACTTCTAAGCTTCCAACACTTTCGCGGGAAACCAGCCGTTTTGAAGTGAGCTTATAAAAAACTTTTTTATTTCCAGTTTGACCGGCATTACGGGAGTAAATGTCTGGAACCAGGGCATCTTTTCAAGTATCATTTCCCTGACCCGGCTTTCCTCTGATTCATCCATTATAACTGCATTACCGGAACCCTGTATAAAATCCTGCATAGCATCATTCTTTGAAATTGAAATAGCTATTTTATTATTCTTTTTTATATTTGAAAAAGATTTTCCGTGTCTTTCAACTAATAAATATATTTCCAAACCATTGCTTGCATAATAAGCGCCGAGTATCCATGGTGAATATTCTCCGCCTGTAGTTGCAATCATTATGGCATCATTTGATTTTAGAATCTCCAGAGCTTTTTCTTTTACTTCGTCCTGCTGAACTGTTGCTTCCATTTTTTTTGATATTAATTTTATTAAAGATTAATTTAAAAACTCATACATTGGTTTTCTTGATACCGTATCTTACGATTCTGCTTACAAAGCCCAAGCTTTATAAGCAAAATTTGCACATGAATTCATCTTCCCAAGCCGGGGCTTGGGAAAGAGCGATGTTTGTAAATTTGTATAATGATTCAGCCTTTTTAAATCCCTGCTTTAATGAATCAGATAACTTCTTTAATTCTCTTTATTGCTTCTTTAATATTTTCACGGGAATTAGCATAGGAAAATCTTAAGTATCCTTCGCCGAACTCACCGAATGAAGTTCCTGCAAGCGCTGCCACACCTCCGTTATAAAGCAGATGGTCATTTAAATCCTTTGATTTGTAACCCGTTTTTGTAATGTTGGGAAATGCATAAAATGCTCCAAGCGGAACAATACATGAAAACCCTTTTATTGAATTTAATCCTTCAACAATAATATCTCTTCTAATTATAAATTCCTTTTTCATTATTTCTACAGAATCCTGTGGACCTTCATAAGCCTCGATACATGCTTTTTGAACCATTGCATTTGTGCATGAATTGCTGTTGGTCATTAACTGAGCAATTTTTTTTGCAAGCTCAATATTCATCACGCCATATCCTGCCCTCCATCCTGTCATTGCATAGGTTTTGGAAAAACCATCAAGAATAATTGTTCTGTCCTTGAATCCGGGAATTTGTGTAATGCTGAAATGCTCACCCTGAAATAAAAGACGGCTGTAAATCTCATCGCTTAAAATCCAGATATCAGGTTTGTCCTTTAACGCATCGGCAATTTGCCTTATCTCATCTTCGGTTAATATTCCGCCGGTTGGATTTTGAGGAGTGTTAATAATTACCATTTTTGTTTTTGACGTCAGCAGCTTTTTAAAATTATCAATATTGAAAGCAAAGCTCCTGCTCTCTTCTAATTTGATAGGAACTGGAACTCCTCCAACAAATTTTATCATGGATTCGTAAATAGGAAACCCCGGATTAGGATATATTACTTCATCGCCTTCATTTATTAGTGCGAGTATAGCAAAAAACATTATGGGCTTTGCACCGGGAGTCATGACTATTTCATCCGGGTGTACATCAATCCCTCTTGTTTTCTTTATATAATTTGCAATTGTGGCACGCATTTCCGGAATTCCGGCAGATGGCGTATAATGCGTATCTCCTGAATGTATGGACTTTATAGCGGCTTCGCAAATGTTTTCCGGTGTTGGAAAGTCCGGCTCCCCTATTTCAAGATGTATGATACTTTTTCCTTCCGCTTCCAGTTTCCTGGCTTTTGCCAATACTTCAAAGGCTGTCTCAGTTCCGAGATTTGACATCCTGTCTGCAAATTTCATAACTTTATAAATTTTAAATTTTAAATTTCAAATGTTAAATGTTTTATTCTCCGAGATATGCTTTTCTTACTTCTTCATTTTGTGCAAGAGACTTAGCATCACCTTTCAGAATTATTTGGCCTGTTTCCATGACATAGCCATAATCGGCAATTGATAATGCAATGTTAGCATTTTGTTCAACTAAAAGTATTGTAAGTCCTGTTTCCTTATTTAAAGCATGAATCTTTTCAAAAATCGATTTA
>JBBSDT010000153.1:0-7830 GCA_038240405.1 Ignavibacteria bacterium | reverse complement strand
ATTAGTCCCTTCATTGTGTGTAAGCCACATTCCGTCAATTGTGCCTATAAATAAAGTGTCCTGCTCTGGAAAAAAACAAAATACTGAAAAAGGAAAGTTATTAAAAATATCGACTGTAAACCAGCTTTGACCATTATTTGTAGATTTATACAATGAAGGGTTATTCCCTGCATCTCTTCCGGCATATATCGCTCCCTTATATTTTATAAAGGATACAATATCAGTATGCTCTCCGGAGATAGAAGTGAGAAGCCAGTTTTCCGCAGAATCCGAAGAACTATACAGCCCATTAAATGTCCCCGCATAAAGCTTACCGTTATCCTCAAATATTTTATAAGCAAAAACATTATTGGCGCCGGGACCTATTGTCATGCCGTTACTTTTTCTTACCCAATTATCTCCACCGTTAGAAGAAATATATATTCCATCAACAGTGGAAAGAAATAATTTCCCATAAATCTTTTCAATACTATAAACTCTTCTTGAATCTGTATTCTGAAGGTTGTTATTTATAATCTGCCAGGTTGCCCCGGAATCAACGGATCTAAAGGCACCTGCTCCCTGAGAGCATGCATAAAAAATCCCTTGTGTAATTATAAAATCCTGAGCTGAGCTACTGGGATAATGAGAGAGTTGCTGCCATTGTGAATATGAAGGGGAGTTTAATATTAGTAACAGAAAAATAAAAGCTGAACAGATAAATATTTTCATTCTTTATCAATTAATTTTTCATAAGTTAATAATTATTAATCAAATATTAAAAACGAAAATGAGTTAATTTGTATATTTCTGAAAAAATTATAATTTAATCTAAAGTATAGTAAAAACACAAAAGTCTGCCATATTTAATCTTTATATATATAAGTGTAATATGAAGACTTCTGTTTTTTACAGGCTTCCTGACAACTGAATAATAGCAGACTTACTTATTAAGTTTTTGTAAAGATTTTTTTGCCCTTTCATTGCCCGGGTTCACCTTCAATGCCTGTTCATAAGATTTCTTAGCATTGTCATAATCCTTATTCAGCAAATAGGCATCACCAAGATCATTCCATGCTATAATTATATTGGGATATTCACGTGTATAAACAGTATATAGTCCAATTGCATTATCTGCATCTTTTTCCCTTAAGAATTGTGTTCCGACAGACAAAAGTGTCATATCATCATCAAGCTTTATTCCGGCTGAATCCAATTCGGATTTATAATCAGTCACAAATTTCAAAGCGCCATTTTCCTTTATTAAGTTATAGATAGCTCGGGCCGGGGGTGGACTCACCGGCTTTGGTTGTCTCCCATTCATAATATCGGATATTCTCTTCGCTACACCTTCTGCTGTGTGCTCGTCATAATTGGAGAGAACAACCATAATATAATTTTTATCCATGTTAATACCTAAAACTGCGCTTATCCCTGCAGCTCCTCCGGCTACTGCCATTTTTCCCATTGTTTGAAATTCTTCCCAGCTTGAATAATGAACTGGAAATAATGGTGTGTTGAAAAGTTGCAGTTTACTGTCATTTGTCAAAAGGCGGTTATCGGAAGTTAATGATTGCGCAAATTTAACAAGATCACCTGTAGTAGAATACATTCCACCGTCCCCTGCTCCCGTAATAAACAATTCCGAATTATCACGTTTTGGTCCCAGCTCGTTTGAGAGATATCCTTTTGCTTTACCGGGTATTTTTGAATTTTCTACCACACTGAATCCGGTATTGTCCATTCCTATTTTGTCTAGGATTCTTTCTTTAAGTACATCACCGTAATTTTTGTTCTCTATCTTTTCAATAATATTGGCGAGAACAGCGTAACCGGAATTTGAATATTGTTTGTCACTGCCCGGCGCAAATTGAAGCTTTTCTTTTTGAATAAATGGAAGCACATCGCCTACCGTCTTAATACTCATACCTGTCTCAGGACTAAACTTACCAAAATAATCTCCAAGTCCGGATGTATGGTCAATCAACTCCTGTATTGTAACATTATCAGCAATATCCTTAGGAAATCCTGTCAGATATTTTCCGAGATTATCTGATCCATTAATTTTATTTTCTTCAATCATCTGAAGAATAATTGCCTTTGTAAAAAGTTTAGTGATGGAGCCTATCTGAAATTTAGTTTCGGAAGTGTTGGCTATCTTTTTCACTTCATCAGCATACCCAATTGATTTCTGAAAAATAACATTTCCATTTTTTAATATGAGAACATTTCCTGAGAATACATCCTTGGAATTTGCATCTGTTACAAGTGAATCCAGTCTTTCAGTAGCAATATTACCAGCCGTTTGTGTAAGCCCTACCGAGTAGAATATAATGTTAATAATAAAACTGATAATAATATAGTTATGTGTCTTGAATATCATTTTAGTAAGTTTTTATGAATTTAAGAAAATTACGGAAGTGTATGAAGATATATAACCGGTACAATTATAGTTGTACCGGTTATATTCGAGTGCTATTATTTTGTTTCAATTTCAACTTTTTCTTTCTGATTTCCATCAGTCTTATTCACCTTAACCATAACTTTACCGTCTTTTCTTGTTATTTCAATCTCATCATCTTTCAAATCAGGTATTTGCAAATCATCCTTAACCATTTTTCTTATTTCACTATCGGTTTTTCCATTGAACCTGTCTACGCTGCCATCAGCTGCGTTCTTTCTGACTTCTTTAAGCCTGTTGACATTGTTTCCATCCCTGATTGTCATATCGAAACCGCCTTCTTTAGTGGGAGCCGGGTCCGGAACAGACACTCTTATAAATCTGACTCCATCACCTTTCTTATCAAAGCTTATCTGAGCATTCTCTATTCCGGCGCTTTTAAGCTGGCTGGTAACTTCCTGAGTTAAATCCTGGTCAGACATGTTCGTAGCGTTAATATTGATTTTGAACAAATCATTTAAAACAGCAGAATACACAGGTCTCTTAATTGTTTCGTTAAGAGGAGTCAGCTTTATGTCATTGATACCGCTTATAATTTCCAATTCCTTTCTGAAGCCAGATATCTTGTTATGGCTTTCAGGAGGCACAATGAAATTGTAGCTTAGTACCGCTTTTCCATTAAGGCTTTCTTCTTTAAAATTATACTGGCCGCTTTTAAGCCAGCTCAGGCTTTCGATTTTTGAGATTGCATCGCTATTTTCCTTATTGACAGACCATTTTAACACATCACCTGCCGTTTCCTGCTGTGTGACTGGATAGTTACAGGCTGCAATAAGGAATGCTAAAATCAAAAATGTATAAGCTAATTTAAATTTATTTGCAGCAAAAAAGCTTTTCATATTATTATATTTCCTTTCATGTTTTTTAGTGGATAAATTTGTATTAATTGACCTGAGCCATTCTTCAGTCGCTGAAAAAGTACTATTGAAACTTTCATTTCTTAATTCATCGAAGTATTTATTGCTGTTGTCGCTATTTTCCTTCGATTTCTGTGATGAGCCTGATGGTCTCATTATTTAAATCTCCTATGATGATTGAACTTTTATTTTTTGAATTTGAAATATTATTTTCTTCGTCGGTGATTATTTTTTTCAGCTTCTCCCTCGCACGGCTTAGCCGGGACTTGATTGCGGAAACGCTTTTTTCATTTTGTACGTCTTTTATCTCTTCTATCGAAAAACCGCCAATCTCAAACAATAGTATAGCGGATCTTTCTTTTGAAGAGATTTTTGAAAGAGCTTTACACAGGATGCTGCTGATATCTCTGTTTTCAGATCTGTTAAACAATTCCGGAATCTGGTTTATGGATGAACTTTCATCAAATGGAAAAAATCTTTTCCAGAAATCCTTCCTAAGATTGTTATAAAACTCTCTGGTAATTATTTTAAAGAACCATGAGCGGAATTTGGTTCTGTCGTTCAGGTTGTGAAAATTCTCTAATGCCTTCAAAAGAGACTGCTGCAGAACGTCTTCTGCGTCGTCAAGCGATCGCTTAATGCATAATGCTTTGCAGTACTTCAAAGCATCATTGTACTCTGGCTTTAGTAATTCAAGAAATTTGTTTGTGTCCGGGCACATTTGGTAAATATAACTTTTCGTTATTTAGTTATTAGACGCATCGGGAAGTCTAAAAGTCGCAGGTCAATTAAAATGTCCATAATTTTGTTTTAAATCAAGCTTACCGTGTATTTCCCGCTATTGCTAACTTCCTTACATGCAAATTGATAATCATAACATATATTAATTTTATTTTCAAAATCTACTTCCCAAGCCCCGGCTTGGGAAGATCAAAACCTTATTCGCAAGCCTTTTTATCAGCCAAACCGGTAAATAGTAACAAACTAATTTTATTTCATCTTATATTCAATTTATCAAATGAAATTTTTATATTTGCAAAATTAAATTAAACATGAAATCACTATTTACTTCGTCCGAGAAAGTTATAATTTTAATTGTTTCTTTTTTTATCTCCTTGATCCTGATTTCAAACCAATCCCACCCGTTTATTGGATGTAAATCCGATGCTCCGGTTTCAAAAAATGATTCTGTGGTTCCATGGAAATATCCTGACGTCAGTTCAATTTCAGATAATGACGAAGGCAAAATGATTAAGTTTGGAAGAAAAATTTTTATAGAAACATATAAATATATTGGACCCGCTGTAGAAGATACCAGTAAAAGATACCTTGGCGCCAATATGGATTGCCAGAATTGCCATTTTAATGCAGGTACACAGCAAAATGTATTCGGATTAGTGGGATCTTACTCTCACTACCCTGCAATGGATGCACGGGTGAATAAAATAATTTCGATACAGGAAAGAATTAACAGCTGCATGACAAGGAGCATGAATGGCAAAGCTATTCCCGAAACCAGCAGTGAAATGAACGCACTGGTAGCCTATTTGAAGTGGCTCAGCACTGATGTTCCGAAAGGCAAAACGGTTGAAGGAAACGGAGTTCCAAAAATAAATCTTATAGACAGAGCCGCAGATACTGCCAACGGAAGAATAGTATTTGCACAAAATTGCACTACATGTCATGCGGAAAATGGTTATGGCGTTTTACGAAGTCCGGGAACAATTGATATAATGGCTGACTCACTCCGGGGTTATGATTTTCCTCCCGTTATGGGTCCTGACAGTTACAATGACGGAGCTGGTATGTACAGGCTGCTGACTGCAACGGCATTTATTTATGTGAAGATGCCGCTAAACCGTTCGGATTTATCCTTAGATAAATCATATGATGTTGCTGCTTTCATAAATTCCGTTCCAAGGCCGAAGAAAGCAAATCTTGAAAAAGATTATCCAAACCTTAAACTAAAACCCTTAGATGCACCGTTTGCTCCTTATGATGATAATTTTACAGAAAGCCAGCATAAATATGGTCCATACCGGCAAATGATTATAGACGGTGAAAAGAGCAAGATGATAGATCCAAATACGGCTCGTTAGAAAATAAATGGTATGAGTTTTTTTGAATTCATTTTATATTCCGTGTAATTTGGAAATTCCTTTAATAAGATTTTTTCCTCGTACGTTAACTTTATGTTCAGAATAATTACCAGTAAAATCCAGACAGCCAATCTTAAATAACTTGATTCATTTATTATCCAGATTAGGGTAATAAAAATTGTGGCCGAATACATAGGATTTCTTATATATCTGTAGGGTCCGCTCGTGATAAGATTCGAATTTTTCAGAAGTTCAGGAAAAATATTGAAGCGAAGATTCATCTCAATCATTGCCCATATTCCAAAAACGAACAAAATAATTTCAATGACCAATAGAAATGAATTCGAAGGAATAATACTCCCCGTTTTCATTAAGAAAAAAATACAACCCAGCTGAATAAATACTATTAAGAATGATCCGGGGGTTTTTATCATATCATAAACTCCGAAATTAACCTGTGAAAATGATGCGTACCAGTTTCTCTTTTCACTGAGTATCTGCCTCTGTTATAACTCCGGGACCTGATTCCTCTTTGAACATTTTCGACAATAGCTTCATCTTCTCTTTCAACCTTGTCCAGACCAGCACCGGCGCCATTTTCAAGCTTTGATTCATCCCAAACATATGTTAAAAAAGAAATTTTAGATAAGTCCGGTTTTAAAGGCTTAACTATATTTATTGATAATCCCCAGGGGTAAAAATTAAACATCATATTTGGAAAAATCCAGAAGTAATATGCAGAAATTTTTTGCCCGTAATCCGGAGAATCCTTTGGAAGTTCAAAACAGCCTTCATCACTCCTGGCAATGCCAATTTGAAGATTTGAAAATTTGAAGAGTTCTGTTTTATAGCTAGAATAGTCTAATGTTGCATTAAGGCTATTGTGAATATATGGGATATGAAACCCTTCGAGGTAGTTTTCACAATATAAAGCCCAGTGAGCTTTTACAAGGTAATCCCTGGAACGGGATGAATCAAAAATAAATTCATTCAATGGCAGCCATGACATTCTTGAAAACATTTCACTGAAAAATTCTTTTTCAGGTGCAATTGGATTTAAAGATACAAACAAAAATTTTTCCCACATAGCAAATGGTATTTTTGAAAGATCATCTTGTTTAGATGGGAAATTTTTAACTTCATCAAATTCAGGCATTGATAAAAACTTCCCATCGAGATCAAACCTTCTTCCATGATACCGGCAGCTGATATTCTTTTCGATGCAGTTTCCTTCAATTAAAATATTTCCTCTGTGAGTGCAAACATTTGAAATGCAGTTAAGACGGTCATTCTTATCACGTGCTAAAATCAAGGGCTCATCAAGGAAATTCTCAAGTAGATAAAATGGATTAATTTGCCCCGGTACTTTCACAACATTTATATCGCCTGCGTATTGCCACGTTCTCGAAAAAATTTTATCTTTTGATGATTCGAAGTATTTTTCATCAGTATAAAATTCCGAAGGGAGAGTTTCTGCCAGCGAAATGTTTTCATTAATATTGAAAAGAGTCATAGTATGTTATAGTTATACAAAAATAGCTTTCCGAAGTGCGTATTGCAAAGAAGATTTTGTATTGAAAGGCTGCAGCAAGTAGTTAAATAAAAAGGCTTCTGAGACCAATTTAAGAAATAAGAAATTGAATTAACAAACTAAACATGCATACTTAAGACTTCCGACCGAAGAATTAAGACAAAAAATTGCGAAACAATAAGGTCAGATTCTGAACTTAAGAGAGCAAATTTCGGAATTAAGAAACGGAACTTCAGAATTAAGAAGAAAAATTATGGATTAAAGACGCGAAACTTCAGAACAAAGAAACGAAATTATACAATTAAGAGATGAAACCTGAGAATAATGACTTCAAACCGAGAAACTAAGAAAAGAGATCGTCCAACTAAGACGCCAAACCCTCGAGCGAAGATGCCGGTACTGAAAATTATGTCACAAAAAGTCCGGGAAAAATGACCAGAACATACTGCGAAGGACCCGGCTTCAAGAATTATACTCCCGGACATTAAAATTATGAACCGTGTTCGCGAGGAAAAATAGTCAAAACCTTTTGCGAAGAAGCTAGTCCCGGAAGAAAAATCACCGGACTACTCAGAAAAACTCCCGGTACGCACTGCGAAGAACTGAATTGACCCTGAAAAATAGTCAACCCCGAAAAGTTATGAACACAATTGGAAAAGAAATGTGCTGTGCACCTCAGAAATGACATCAGTTTACCAAAAATGTCACAAAAAAAGTGACATATATTTCAATTTTATTGACAAATATTTCAAAAAAATCAGAACCCGAAAAAGCCTCCCCAAAAACTAACCAGAAACTTATCTTTGCGAGGGAAGGTACTTTCAAATCCAGGCTATCCCTCCCCTTTCTTTTGAGTTTGTCTCAAAACTAACCTACTACTTACAAAGCCCCAGCTTTGTAAGT